>CAYIZU010000149.1:0-3905 GCA_964367795.1 uncultured Rikenellaceae bacterium
AAGTGTTTAGAGTTTGGCGACCATGCAATGTATGGATTGTATCGTTTCTCGGGAAAATCTTTTATCTCCGTATCAAGAAGATAGTTGTGGTCTTTTCCATAGGCGAAACCATCCTCTCCCGTTGTTGTTATCTGATGCTCAACAATAGTGCTATCCTTAGGATCCTCAATAGCCTTTTTTAGATTCTCCATATCCATATAGTAGAGGTTGAAATTCTTTGAAAATACCGCTACTTTGCCGTCAGGTGATATTGATGCCCAATTTGGATAAGGTTTCTCTTTTTCATAGTCAACAAGCTCTATTACTTTTCCTGTTACCATATCATATTTGAAGAAGAAACGCTTTTTTTCTTTTTTAGGCTTTGGTGCCTTATACTCTTTTTTCTCTTTCTCCATTTTAGCTCTCTTAGCATCCTCTTTCTTTTGCTCAGCTTTGGTTAATTTCTTATCCACCTCTTTCTTGCTCTGTATTTCAAAGCGGAAGCTTTTTTCATTTTTATCGAATTTGATATTTTCGATTCTTAATTTTCCCGACTCCATTGGGTCGCCAGTGATACGTGAGAGTTCAGCTGCCATCGCAACATGATTGAAAAGAGGGGACTTTTTACCTTTTACCGCATCCACAAAGTAGTAGTTGGTCCCTTTAGAGGTGGTGTACGAGTACCAAAAGGCATTCCCACTCTCTAACCAATTGGGCTTAACGTCGCGAGAGTATACCATCTTCCCCACCTTAGCAGCAGAAAAACGCTCGGCAAGAGCATAATTACTTTCTGTAATAGGTTTGTTTTGCGCAAAAAGTGCTATGCTACAAAAGAGCATTAAACTTAACAATAGCGAAATTTTCTTCATCTTTTAATTAATTTTTATTTGTAATATTTTTATATAACTCTAAATAGTTGTCATATATTTTGTTCTTATCATATAAATTACGAACACGTTCTATGCAATTGTCTCTATAATATAGTTCTCCTTTTTCAATAATACTCACCACTGCCTCTTTTACACCCTTAATATTGCCAGCATCTATTATCGTTCCACAACCTTCAGTGATAAGTTCTGGCGAGGCTGTTGCCCTGTAAAGTACACATGGGGTTCCGCATGCCATCCCTTCAACTGTTGTTAACCCAAAACTCTCCTCATATGATAGGTTCAGCACCACATCCGAAATAGAGTATAATTTCGCCAATTCATCAATATTTTCAGTACGTTCAATAATGGTTATATTTCCTGATACCAGTTTCTGACGCTTTTTTGGTACGCCAACCAATACTATTTTATATCCTTTGGGTAGTGAGTCGCTTAACCTATTATAATCGCTAATCCCTTTTCTTTTCCCCCAATTTGTTGCCGCAGCAATTAAAATCTTATCATTGCGATTTATGCCGTATTTTTCATATATTGCATCCTCTTTTTCTCGAGGGTAGAATTTTTCTAAATCCACACCATTAGAAATAACCTGTGATGGCACCCCTTTCAGAAATGAGTTGCTTAACTCTTCATTAAGCCAATTCGACACAGTTACTATATTGAGTTTCTTAATAGAGTTGAAAAGCCTCTTTTTTAATGAAAAATTTCGACGTGATCTGTCCATTAGCCATGAAGTAGGATACTCTCTCTTATTTGGGCAGTTATGACACTCCTTTTGCCATTTTGTACAATTTATATAACTAAAATGTGCGCAGTGTCCGGTGAATGCCCAGCAGTCGTGGAGGGTCCAAACAACGGGTTTATTAAGCTTTGATAAATAGTTAAAAAGCAACTTCATATTTAGATAAAAGCCATGGATATTATGTAGATGAATAATATCTGGTTCAATTATATCAATCTCCTTAATAAGTCTCTTTGTTGCACGCTTAGATAGAAGGCCACTATTGTCAAGGAAGTGCGATAATAGTTCATGATAGAATATGTCGAATCTTCCTCCAATCTTTATAAGTTTCGAGCGACAAGGTAGGGCACTGGTGCCATAAGCGAGGTAACTTTCATCTCCATTTTCGATTACTTTAATCCCTATATCTTCGGCTATTCTACCCGTAGATCCGGAGTTTGCAGTGGTATTAATTTGGAGAATTTTTAACATATAGCATACTATTTTTTTGCAAATATATATGATAATTTTTTGTTTTCAAAATAATTATTTATAAATTTGCATATCTTATAACGATATACTTTATGAAAGAAGAGCGTAAAATATTAATAACAGCACCTCTGCCACCTCCGGTTTATGGTATGAGTTTGGCAACATCCATGTTTATTGATGGAGTGAAAAAACGTGATGGGTATAGTGCGTATGTTATTGATACTGCTATGGATAAAGGGGTGTTAGCGCATAATCAATCTACAACTTTTGCTCCCGAACACATTACTAAAATAATAAAGCATACAGTCAGGGATTCTTTGGATATGCTTCTTACAAATTACGATATTCATTATCTTTGTATCGGCGTGGACTATAAAGGTATTATTAGGTATCTCCCATATATCTTAATGTCGCGCTTTAAGCGTCGACCATATGTTGTTCATATACATAACGGAGTGATTGGAGATATGTATAAGGCTCTACCATCCTTTAAGCAGCGTGTTATTCGAAATATGTTAGGAGGTAGTTCCGCTGTTATCGTTCTTGGAGATAGGTTTAGAGGTATGTTAAAGGGTATTGTTGATGCTGATAAGGTTAAAGCTGTGCCGAATTGCGTTTCGAATAACTACATTGCTACCGCAGACCATATAATGGATAAAAAGATTAGGGTGTCAGACAAAATAAAGGTTCTGTATCTGAATAATATCATGGAGGATAAGGGGATTTTTGAACTTATTGATGCAGTTTTACTTATCCCAAATGCCGAGTTGCATATTGCAGGTGCAATAGAGCGGAGGGAGGGTAGTGAGAAACGTCTCAAAATGTTACTTGAGAAGTATTCCGATAAGCTTTCCTACTACGGTGTAGTTGGTGGGACAGAGAAGAGGCGTCTGTTTAGTGAATGTGATATCTTTTCACTGCCTACACGTAGTGATGGGCAACCAATAGCTATATTGGAGGCGTACGCTAATGGTTTAGCTGTTGTTACGGATGAGAGTAGGGGTGTTGGAGGTATTTTTACCGATTGTGTAAATGGTTATACCTGTAAGCCAACCTCGCCAACATCAATACGAGACGCAATTCTTAAGTGTCATGCGGAAAGGGAACGTTTTGTTGTGGAGAACTTCAAATACGCAATAACTAATTTTACAGAAGAGCGTTTTACAGATGATATCTTGAATATTATTGATAATCAGCTATAAATTTGTTCGTTTTCGGTGATAATTAATAAATAAAAACCCAACTAATATAATAACAAAGGCTATGAAGTCGTGTATGCTGGGACTTTGTAGCTTTAACACTATTGCTATTGCTGTACCCGCGACAGGTAGGAAGTAGTAGTAGGCACTACGTACAAAAGGCGTTATATATCGCAGAGCGAAAACCATAAGGTATGTTGATAGGACACCCACTAAGAAGCATGAAACAGTTAGGTTCCATAATGTATTCAAATCTAATTTCTTATCAAACATAGGCGCATCTATTATCTCTTTTAATCCAAAAGGTGTGACGAAGATTAGCCCATAGAATGCAAGCCATGCCATGAGTTTAAAGAGGGGTATCTTATTTGCAAAATCGTTAATTTCTATACTGTAGATAGCCACAAATATAGTTGAAACGAAAATGAGTAGATTACCTGTCATTGAGTGTTGAGTGACTTCGTGTGGTGGTATAGCTGTTATGTATACAACACCTACTATGCCAATAAATACACCTATTATCTCATGCCAGTTAGACTTCTTTTTTAAAAAGAGGAGTGATATAGCGATAACCATGATAGGTATTAATGAACGAATAACAACTATATCAATAGGTCCAGTTGATTG
>CAYIZU010000149.1:3915-4771 GCA_964367795.1 uncultured Rikenellaceae bacterium
CCAAAGCCTGTGACCCCAAGATATACTATTTTCCACATATCTTTTCTTGATATTTTCACCTTTTTTTCTTTGAAGACAAGTGAGAGTATTATGAATGAGACAAAAGCTACAGCTGTTCTTAGTGTAACCAGCCCATTTGCTCCAATCATATCAGGAATGAGTAGTTTCATTATATTGGCATTATAGCCATAGGCTAGTATGGTTATCAGTGTTGCAATGTGCCCTATATATTCCTTTTTTTCATTCATCTGTATGCAATTATTAAAAATGAACTAAATCTCCAAAAGCGCGATTTATCGGTTATTATAAAGTAGTGGCTTGTGCCATTATTTTCACTGACGATAGAGTAGTGCTCGGGGTTAAAACAACCAATGATGCGCGGTATCTTGCCTCTTACGTGGATGGTGTCAAGAGAGCTCTTAACGGCACTATGGAAGTCGGTATGTGAGTGGTTATGTCCGGGGTGAAAATCTCTGCTTAATCCTCTAACACGTTGTATTATGCCTTTTGCCATGAGCTTATTCACACTTCCTGTTACGTAATAGCAAAGTGTATCGTTTTCATCCGTTTTCATATTATAAAAATAGTCACGAGTTATGCGCAATAGTATCTGTAGCGAGTCGCGCTCTTTTTTTAGATGATGAACCTCATGTCTTAATGCCGCGGCCTCCCTGCCTCTGCACGAAGAGGTGATTATTATGGCTAAAATAATATATATTACATATCTCATATGATGCTATGAGCACAAATTGTGCCCACCACTATCTTTTAATAAATTAGTTGGACTATTTTGTTTTTTCAAAAAAGTTTTGTATATTTGCAATGTAGAAAGAGAGTTTTTGTGCGAAAGGTTTTA
>CAYIZU010000150.1:0-4744 GCA_964367795.1 uncultured Rikenellaceae bacterium
CACTTCTTAGCACAAGCAGTACAACCAACACATAGCTCTGGATTAATCATATAACTTGTAAGCTCCTTACATCTTCCTGCAGGACACCTCTTCTCAACAACGTGTGCTAAATACTCATCATAGAAATTTTCAAATGTTGATATTACTGGGTTTGGAGAGGTTTGACCCAATCCACAAAGTGCAGTATCTTTTATAACAGCTGCCATATTTTTCAGCTGCTCCAAGTCTTCCATATTAGCTCTTCCGCGTGAAATATGCTCTAATATCTCATATAAACGACGGTTACCAACCCTACAAGGGGCACACTTACCGCATGACTCCTCAAGAGTAAACTCTAAGTAGAATTTAGCAACTGACAGCATACAATCATCCTCGTCCATAACAATCATACCACCAGAGCCCATCATTGAGCCAGCCTCTACCAACGAATCGAAATCAATCTTAAGATCAAGATGTTTTTCCGTCAAACAACCACCAGAAGGTCCTCCCGTCTGCACTGCTTTAAACTTCTTACCATTCTTGATACCTCCACCAATCTCATATATAACCTCTCTTAGAGTTGTACCCATAGGCACCTCGATAAGACCCACATTGTTAACCTTACCAGCTAAAGCAAACACCTTAGTACCTTTCGATTTCTCTGTTCCAATACTTGAGAACCACTCTGAACCTTTTAAAATGATGACTGGAATATTAGCTAATGTTTCAACATTATTTACATTTGTTGGATACCCCTTATAACCACTCTCAGCAGGATATGGCGGCTTAATAGTAGGCTCACCACGCTCACCCTCCATAGAGTGTATTAGAGCTGTCTCTTCTCCACAAACGAAAGCACCGGCACCATAACGAACCTCAATATCGAAAGAGAACTTTGAACCAAAAATATTATCCCCAAGTAGCCCTAATGCACGAGCATCCTCTATGGCTTTTTGTAACCTTGTAATAGCTAATGGGTACTCTGCACGGATATAAACCAATCCCTTATTTGCTCCTATTGCATATCCACATATAGCCATAGCCTCAACTACAGAGTGTGGGTCTCCCTCCATTATAGAACGATCCATAAATGCACCTGGGTCGCCCTCATCGGCGTTACATACAACATATTTTATATCACCCGGCACTTTAGCAGCAATCTCCCATTTTAAACCCGTAGGGAAACCACCACCCCCTCTACCTCTTAATCCTGATGCCTTTATCTCATCAACAACTTGAACAGGGGTGTAGTTAGATAAACACTTTGCAAGAGCTGCATAACCTTCAACAGCGATATACTCTTCTATACTCTCCAAATCGATGACACCAGCATTACGCAGAGCTATCTTCTTTTGTTTCTTATAGAAGCCCATCTCCTCCTCTTTCTCAACACGCTCTTTAGTCTCTTGATCTAAGTATAATAATCTACGGATTTTATCTCCTTTAACAAGGTGTTCTGCAACAATCTCATCAGCATCTTCTGGTTTCACCTCAACATAGAATGTTTGATCGGGCATAACCTTGACAATAGGACCTTTCTCACAAAAACCAAAACAACCAGTTTTGATTACTTTAACATTTTTTAGCGAATTGCTTTTAATTGCCGACTCAAGGTTAGAGATAATTTCATCACTCTGTGATGCTTTACAACCTGCACCGGCACAAACCAATATCTGCCTTTCGCCGGTATCCTCTCCCCCAAATCGAGGTTTCATACCTTTAAGATACTCTGAACGTACCTTTTCTAATTGCTCGGTAGAACTAATTTTAGCCATTTTTTAAAGTTTTTAAGTTAGCATGAAAAAGCATTTAACAACTGTAAAAGTTATTATTAAATACGATTTCAACATTTCATTTCTCATTTGCCGCGACAAGATATGAATTATTTAGCAATTAAACAAATTATTTATTCTTTTTTATATATTTTTTTTATTTATTAAACTTCACTAATAAAATATTCATATTTGCATTTATTTCATAATTACTTAACATAAAACTATTGATTATCAGTTTATTAATATATAAATTGAGGCTTATTTGAATATTTTTATTCAAATAAGCCTCAATTTAAACATTAGACATTTTTTTTACTCTTCCCAACTCATGTTGTGTTCCAATGCATTTATATACCTATGTTCAATGATATTCCAATCAATGATACTCCAAAAACCATCTAAGTATTGTACTCTTTTCTCTTTATAATCTAAATAATAGGCATGCTCCCATACATCAATAGCTAATAGAGGGCGCATATTTTGTGTTATAGGAGTATAAGCATTACTGCCATTAGCTATTACCAAATTTGTACCATCTAACGCTAACCATACCCACCCGGAACCAAAAAGAGCCGTTGCACGCTGTGTTAGCAACTTTCGTAACTCTTCAAAATTTCCGAAATGATTATTTATAGCATCCAACAACACTCCTTTGGGATGATTATCTTTCATTGGCCTCATAGCAAATTGTAAAAAGAACAATTCATGATTAACCACCTGTGCAGCATTATTAAATAAAGGTCCATCACTATGAAGTATTACATCTGATATTGAAGAATCAGCAAACTCCGCATGTTGCGACACTAAATTATTATAATTATTAACATAGTTAATGTAGTGCTTACCAAAATGTGTTTCAATGGTATCACGCCCCATAACAGGCTCTAATGCATTATCTGCATATGGTAGCTTAATCGTTTTCTTTTCCATAGAATATTTTTTTAGGTTAAAAAAATAGTATTACAAGAATGATGCAAAAATTATTCAATCATATTCGGATCTCGCACAATAAAGCGTTTATAGTAAGATAATAGTATTGTAGTTAATGGCAATGCTATAATCATCCCTATAATTCCTAATAACACTCCCCATATTGATAACGATAAAATTATTATTGCGGGATTGAGGCCTGTTACTCTTCCCATTATCTTTGGAACAAGAAATAGATCCTGAATAGCTTGTACAATACCCAAAACAAGTAACGCTATGGCAAAAATAGCCCAAAAACTACCTCCAGTAGCCTCTGCTTGTAAAGAAGAGACCATAATCATTGGCACGATACCAATAATTTGTAAATATGGCACAAGATTCAGCACACCAATAAATAGACCTAGAATTATTCCCATTGGAAGAGATATTATACTAAACCCGATAGCAAGAAGGATACCTACCAATAGAGCAACAAGTGACTGACCACGGAAGTATTTATTCATACCCTCCTTAACATCATCAATAACCATGTATGCTTTATCTCTATATTGCATAGGTATTAAGTTACGAGCTCCATCGGATATTAATTCGAAATCCTTAGATATGAATATCAGGTATATAACGGTTGCTACAAATCCTAATACAGCATATAAAGCCTGTAGCGATGTACTGATAATTTGCCGAATCATATTGAGTCCCTTTGTTGCTATATCGGAAGTAAATTGCATTTCAGCAACAATTTTTTTAATAAAATCAGGCAAACTACTTTTGTTTATAAGAATGATTACCCGTTGCACCTCTTCAAGAATACGAGGAATAAAGGCCCAACAAAAAGCAGATACCAAAGCAAGTAATGTCGCAACAACCAATATAACAGCAATAATCTTTGCTTTAACTCTCAAAACTCTCTGAACCCATAAAACTATTGGGTTTATGAGGTAAGCTCCAAGCCAACCAACAAAAAATGGAACAAGAGCGGCTCTAACATATAGCACTAAGTATATTAACACTATCGCTGTAATAACTGCAATAACAAGTCTTGTTATGCGATCTAATGTGTAGGGTTTATTGCTTGAAAACATATCTTACGAGTTATTAATTTGTTTATATTTTCTATATTTTGGTTTAAAAATATTAAAAAGAAAGGCTATATGAGATAGTACACAACTAACTAGCCCATAATGATATCGCATAACACTCCATCTTTCTTTAAGCGAAGCCCAATGATTTTTTGTTGTTGCACCTCCCTCTTCAAAAATTGATATCACACTATTTGTATTACACACCTCTACCCCACTTCGTAAAATACGTATAACCCAATCAACATCCGAAGAGAAGCGATATTTCAAATCATATTTCGGCACTAAGCTACGCCTTACAATAATTGATTGATGGCAAACTGTCATTCCTTTACGAAAACTTTTCCAACGTAATAATTTAGGGATTCGTTTACCTCGGAGACCTAAAATATCACCTTCTGACGACGATATAAGCGTCTCTCCATAATACAAATCTGCGAATATTTCACTGCCTTTAAATATGCTATCCAAGATATAAGGGTCATATATGGTATCTCCAGCATTAATAAGTCGATACCCTTATTCATAGCATCGTATATACCACTATCTTTTTCGCTTATCCAACGTGTTATATCTATATAATTATCCTCAATAACACCTTTTGTGCCATCAGTAGACCCCCCATCAACTATTATATATTCCAAATTGGGGTATTTCAACTCTCTAACACTCTCTATTGTTTTGTATAGAGCCTCCTTAGCATTATAAACAACCGTCACTACGGTTACTTTGGGTAAGTTCATTATAAAGTATTTAAAGTGTTAATAATATAATCTTTCACCTGCTTCATTAGCCAACGAGGTGTTGATGTAGCACCACATATACCTATAGAGTTAACATTTTCAAGTATCTTAAGGTCAATATCCTCTGCACGCTCTATTTTATAACAATTCTGATTAACGCTTCTACACACCTCATACAAGACCTTACCGTTAGAGCTTTCACTGCCAGCAATAAAGAGTACTATATCAAATTTAGGTG
>CAYIZU010000151.1:0-4693 GCA_964367795.1 uncultured Rikenellaceae bacterium
AAGGATATATCTTATTTATTAAGAGAAAACTGTCTAAAGTAAGGGTAGTATTATAAAATAATCCACTCTCCAAAACGGCGTAAAACAGTTTGTTTTATAATGCCTAACACTAAAATTGAAAATATAATATATAAATATATTGTTTCTGCCGATTCTATAAGAAAACACCCCCATCTTAACTTTCGCAATATAAATTTTCGATAAATATCAACAATAATAAAATTCCTAACTGTTCTATTCTTGATATTTGGTTGAAAGTAAGCCACAAGCTGCATCAATATCTTCTCCACGTGATGCTCTTATTGTTACTATAAACCCTTTTTTGCTTAAGGCATCTCTAAAACGTACCATGTCGCGATGGGGTAGTGGTTCTAATGAGGTTCCCTCGATTTTATGATATGGTATAAGATTTATCCTGCACGGTATGCCTTTAAGTAGTTTGCTTATACACTCTATATCCTCTTCGGTATCGTTCACCCCCTTAAAAAGTATATATCCAAAACTCACCCTGCGTTGATGTGCAAAATCATGCTTTCTTATCTCGTCGACAATATCAATAATCGCATTTTTCCGCTCGGCAGGCATCAATTGTTCTCTCTCATCGGTAAAAGGGGAGTGTAGGCTTATTGTTAAATGACTCTTCGCCTCGTTTAGATATCTCTTCAATCCATCCATTATTCCTATTGATGATAACGTTATTCGAGAAGGAGACCATCCGTAGCCCCATTCCGATGTTAGTATCTCTATTGAACGTAATACATTTTCAACATTATCAAGAGGTTCTCCCATGCCCATATACACAACATTTTGAACCTTTTCTCTATCCTCGGTTTGTCGTAGCTGATTAAGTATTTCTCCAACGGTTAGATTATGCTGAAATCCCTGTTTGGCAGTCATGCAAAAAAGGCACCCCATTTTACACCCCGCTTGAGAGGATATACACAATGTTGCACGCACCTCTTCGGGTATATATGCTGATTCGATATATCCATTAGAGAGAGTCTTATATAGATATTTCTTTGTACCATCATTTGACACTTGCAGATTACTGTATTGGATAATACCAACTTCATAATTTTCAGAAAGTTTATCGCGTAGGGTTATTGATAGATTGGTCATATCATTAATATTAGTCACCTCTTTCTTATATAACCAATCGGTTAACTGCTTTGCAACAAATTTTTTTGCTCCTAACTCAACGACAATATCTTCTAATTCAGATAACGTTTTACCAAATAACCAATTTTTCATATCTATTTTATTTTTCTGTTTTACTTATATGCCTACACCAACTCCCAATACCACATATTTCGCATTTTGGCTTGCGCGCAATACATACGTATCGCCCGTGAAGTATCAGCCAATGATGTGCTATTGGAACCAATTCGTTAGGGATGTTTTTCAATAACTCTTTTTCTGTTTGTAATGGATTTTTTGAGTTTGTTGTGAGCCCTAATCGCTCTGCAACCCTAAACACATGAGTATCCACCGCCATAGCTGGCTTACCATATATAACTGATGCTATAACAGATGCCGTTTTACGCCCTACGCCAGCCAATTTTGTCAATTCATCAACCTCTTGAGGGACAATGCCTCCATATAGCTCCAAGAGACCTATTGACATTTTATGTAGGTTATTAGCTTTACTATTGGGGTACGATACACTTTTTATATATTCATATATCTCGTCGGGGGAACTCACTGCCATCTTTTCGGGCGTAGGAAAAGCACGGAAAAGCTCGGGAGTCACCATATTTACTCTCTTATCCGTACACTGTGCCGATAGTATAACAGCTACTAATAGCTCAAAAGGATTGCCATAATTGAGCTCGCTCTCGGCAACTGGCATATTCACTTTAAACCACTCAATTATGCCATTATATCTCTCTCTTTTACGCAACTAACTATTTTTTAATTTGAAATCTTTACCCAAATATACCTTTCTGACCATTTCATCATTTGCTAAATCGTGAGCAGAGCCCGCTTTTAATATCTTTCCCTCGAAAAGAAGATATGTTCTATCTGTTATATCTAACGTCTCTTGCACATTATGGTCGGTTATTATTATACCAATATTTTTATTCTTAAGATCACGAACAATACTTTTTATATCCTCCACAGCGATAGGATCGACACCCGCAAAAGGTTCATCTAAGAGTATGAATTTTGGATTTATTGCCACACAACGCGCTATCTCCGTACGACGACGCTCACCACCCGAAAGTTGAATACCTAAGCTCTTACGCACCTTTGTTAAATGAAACTCCTCAATTAACTCATTAATTCTATTCTCTTGATACTCTTTACTGAAGTCGGTCATCTGAAGAACAGCCCTTATATTATCCTCTACGGATAGGCGACGAAAAACCGACGCCTCTTGAGCAAGGTATCCAACACCAAGTTGAGCACGCTTATACACAGGCTCCTCGGTTATATCCGTATCATCTAAAAATATTTTACCGTCGTTTGGTTTAATAAGTCCTACTGTCATATAGAAAGTGGTTGTTTTACCAGCTCCATTAGGTCCTAAAAGACCCACAATCTCTCCTTGCTCTACTTCAATAGAGACATCATTTACAACCTTTCGGTTTTTATACTGCTTAACTAAGTGCTTCGTGTAAAGTTTCATATCTATTTCTATTATTATTATACAACCCCTTCTGATAGTATTGTATGTATGTGGAGGATGCCACGATATTTACCAAGTGAGTCAACCACTATAAGCTGTGATATATGCTTACTCTCCATAAGAGTAAATGCTTGTACTGCAAGGGTATCTTCATCTATAATTTTTGGTGTTCGTCCCATTATATCCTCGGCTACAACACCTCGTATATTGTCATTATGCTCTAGCATGCGTCTTATATCACCATCAGTAACAATTCCTATAATATTATCGTTGTCGTCCACCACGGCAGTTGCCCCAACACTATTGGATGAAATTTCAATTATAACCTCCTTGATAGGTGTTGTGGGTTTTACTTTAGGGGTGAGTGAACTGTTTATTAAATCGCCAGCACGCAGATACAACCTCTTACCTAATGCACCGCCCGGGTGTACCTTCGCAAAATCCTCAGCTGTAAGACCACGCATCTTCAATAACGACATAGCTATTGCATCGCCCATAACGAGCTGCGCTGTTGTACTCGACGTAGGGGCAAGATTATTTGGACAAGCCTCTTGTTCAACATAAGTGTTAATTAGAATATCGCTATTTAATGCAAGAAATGAACCGCTATTTCCAACCATACCAATGATAGGGTTGTTATTGTTAATGTTGCGTATAAGAGGTATAAGAACCTTTATCTCGGGCGAAGAACCACTTTTAGATATGCAAATCACAACGTCATTACGTTGTATAATTCCCAAGTCTCCATGTATCGCATCTGCTGCATGCATGAAAATAGCAGGTGTTCCAGTTGAGTTCAATGTTGCAACTATCTTATTACCTATTATTGCACTCTTACCTATTCCGGTCACTACAACTCGTCCACAACTTTTATATATGGTATCTACTGCCTTTACAAAGTCGTTGTCAACATAACTTTCAAGATGGCGAATTGCCTCAACCTCCATAGCTATAGTTTCACGAGCAAAATTGGCAATTTCATTATAATTATTACGGTGCATAGAAAAAAAAATTAAAAAAAGTACCACAAAGTTAGTGTTGTTTTTTTTATTTTTACTATCTTTATGAAAAATTTAATAACAATTATTATGCCTTTAGCGGTTAAGTAGTTGATTGTTAGATTAATAGTTATAGTTATGGAACACGGAGAGTTATTAGAACAATTAAGGGAAAAGTTTGGTTTTTCTACTTTTAAGGGAAATCAAGAGGCGATAATCAATAATTTGCTTGATGGGAAGGATACATTTGTTCTTATGCCAACAGGCGGAGGGAAATCGCTGTGTTATCAGTTGCCGGCACTTATGATGGATGGTGTGGCGATTGTGGTGTCGCCGCTCATTGCATTAATGAAGAATCAGGTTGATGCCATGCGTGCCTATTCCATGGAGGATGGCATTGCTCATTTTATTAATTCATCACTAAACAAAGCTACCCTAAACAAAGTTAAAGAAGATGTCTTGTCAGGTAAAACGAAATTACTATATTTTGCTCCAGAGTCGTTAACAAAGGAGGATAATGTTCGTTTAATGCAGAGCATAAAGGTATCTTTTTATGCTATAGATGAGGCGCACTGTATATCGGAATGGGGGCATGATTTTAGACCAGAGTATAGGCGTATTAAACCTATAATATCCGAAATAGCACCTGCGCCAATTATTGCACTTACTGCAACGGCTACTCCTAAGGTGCAGTTAGATATACAAAAAAATCTTGGTTTAGAGGATGCTACGGTGTATAAATCATCGTTTAATCGTAAAAATCTTTATTATGAAATACGTCCAAAGAATAATCCAGATAAAGAGATAGTTCGCTTTATCAAAGCACGTGAGGGTAAGTCGGGAATAGTATATTGCTTGAGTCGCAAGAAGGTTGTAGAGATAGCCGACTTATTGAATATTAATGGTATTAAGGCTCTACCATACCATGCAGGTATAGATGCTGCCATACGTGTTAAGAATCAAGATAAATTTATTCATGAGGAAGTTGATGTTATTGTAGCAACAATTGCCTTTGGTATGGGTATTGATAAACCCGATGTGAGGTATGTTATTCACTACGATATGC
>CAYIZU010000152.1:0-3186 GCA_964367795.1 uncultured Rikenellaceae bacterium
GCCCCTTACGTGTATATTTTGCCTCAAATTCATTCTTCATAAGGAATGATTTAGGAATGACATATAGGTCAAGGGCTAAAGATAATAAACCGATACATATTGCCGATAAGAAATATGGGTATAGTAATCTTTTAAAACTAACACCACTTGAAAGTATTGCTATTATCTCTGTATTATATGCCATACGCGAGGTGAATAATACCGTTGAGATAAAGGTAATAAGGGCACTATACCTATTCACGAGTGATGGCGCGAAACTAACATAATAGGTGAATAGTATCTCATCAAGAGGAGCACCTAACGCCATAAAGTCATCAATCTTTTCTGTCATATCGAAAACTATGATAACTATTACCAACATAGACACTATTCCTAAGTAGGTGCTTAGAAATTTCCCCATGATGTATCTGTCAATTATTCCTATCTTAAATGTTTTTAATTTCATGCCAAATATATTATAACCTTTTTGATAGTGTAACAACCATTCTCTCTTTCCACGCAGGGAATGTTCCTGCAATTATTTGGTTACGCGCCTCTCGTACCAATTGCAAATAGAATGCGAGGTTGTGCATAGAGGCTATCTGTGCCGCTAACATCTCTCCAGATATTGCCAAATGCCTTAGGTATGCCTTAGAGTATATTCTATCAACAAAGCAATCACTCTCCGCGGCAATAGGCGAAAAATCCTTCTCCCACTTCTTATTTCTTATGTTTATTATTCCATCCCATGTGAAAAGCATGCCGTTACGACCATTTCGAGTTGGCATAACGCAGTCGAACATATCAACACCTCTATCAATTGCCTCTAATATATTAACAGGAGTGCCAACACCCATTAAATAGCGAGGTTTAGAGGTTGGTAGTACCTCATTTACAACATCTATCATAGCATACATGCTCTCAGCCGGCTCACCAACAGCGAGCCCGCCAATAGCGTAGCCATCTGCATTGTATTGTTGAACAAATTCCGCTGATTTTACTCGTAAATCGGGATATACGCAACCTTGAACGATAGGGAATAGTGATTGGTGAAATCCATACTTCGGAGCACTCTTGCTGTATTGATTAAAGCACCTATCTAACCATCTATTCGTTAGCTCTAACGACTTAGAGGCATATTCTCGTGTTGCAGTCCCAGGAGGACATTCGTCAAATGCCATCATAATATCAGCACCAATGACCCTTTGGGTATCAATCACATTCTCGGGCGTGAAAAGATGTTTCGAGCCATCAATATGTGAGCTAAATCGACAACCCTCCTCTGTTATCTTACGACAGTCGGCAAGTGAAAATACTTGAAAACCGCCACTATCTGTTAGTATAGGTTTATCCCGTGAAGAGAAACGGTGGAGCCCACCAGCCTCCTCAAGTATCTCTAATCCCGGACGTAGGTACAAATGATAAGTATTACCCAATATTATATCAGCTTTAACCTCCTCAACTAAATCTCTATGGAAGACACCCTTTACAGTAGCAGCAGTGCCAACAGGCATAAAAATAGGAGTTCTAATATCTCCATGCGCGCTACTCAATACACCGGCTCTTGCCCTTGTGCCTATACAATTACTTTCTACTTTAAAATCCATTTGGGTGCAAAGATAACTATAATTAATAAATTCTACAATAGTAAAAGTATTAGTAGACCAACTATGATGCGATAATATCCAAAGGCTTTGAAACCATATTTTGTTACAAAGCCAATAAAGAACTTAATGGCAGCCATTGCCACAATAAATGCAACAATGTTTCCAATGGCAAGAGTAGATATGTTATCCATAACGATTTTAGCGCCGTCGGGCTCCATGAATAACTGTAAAATCTTATAGCACATAGCCGCAAACATTGTTGGGACAGCTAAAAAGAATGAGAATTCTGCAGCACTTTTGCGTGTTAATCCTTGCGACATACCTCCAACTATTGTTGCCATCGAGCGCGATACCCCGGGTATCATTGCTATAGCCTGGAAAAGGCCTATCTTAAATGCCTTTTTATTGGTGACGTTTTCCACTTTAGTACCTTTCTCAAACCATTTATCAACAAATATCATTACAATTCCTCCAATGATAAGCATTACCCCCACAATCCACACTTTCTCTAAGAAAGAATCTATTAAATCGCTAAAAATCAAACCTAATACTGCTGCGGGTATAAAAGCAATTAGTAATTTTAAATAAAAATTCCACGATTGAAAAAAACGCTTCCAATAAAGAACAACAACTGATAGTATTGCTCCAAACTGGATGATAACCGTGAATGCTTTGACAAAAGAAGTGCTCTCAACACCCATAATATCTTGTGCTATAATCATATGTCCTGTTGAAGATACTGGAAGAAACTCTGTAAGTCCCTCAATTATAGCGATGATTAGTGTTTCTAAAAAATCCATAATTTTTAAAATTTATACGAAACGCCAGCCATTATACTTATTCCTAAGCCTCTGTAATTGGCATATGGATATAGCTCTTCGTTAAGTAGGTTCTCCCCTTTTATTGTTGCCTCGATACGCTTTGTGAGTTTGTAGCTACCCCCTACAGAAAGAGTAAAAGTTGAAGGGGGGTCTATAATAGTTAATACCTCATGTAACTCGCTTCCGAATTTTCTTTCAGATAATGCTTCACCTTTAATCCACAACTTGACTTTTTCGTTAACCTTGTAGTTTAGTGCTAAATGTGTAGTTGTTGGAGCATATCCAATAACTATATCGGCACCGTTAAGGGCAGTAGAATTATCATCTCGGTTATAATTAATATGCTTTAATGCAAACTCTGCAGATAGCTTATCCCCTAACTTATATGCTAACTCCAAATTTATCTCCATGTTATTATAGTTCCCGGTGATTGCTCTGAAGATATTTCCCTCTTCTGTATTGACAAACATAAGCATATCTTTTACTCGTCGAGCACCGATATTGAAATTATAGGCGAAAGATTCTCCCATATTACCTTTTGCTCCTATAAAATAACGACGTAGTGTAGTATTAGGTGCCGTTAGGCCCTCAACGATATATGGATTCAACTCCGACATTGAGTAGTAGTTATTGATTATAAACTCACCATCAATAGCAGCATAAGGCGTAACCAATCCATCAAATAGATTAATTGATGCCATCGCTTTAGGAATAATAACGGTACCATTTTGGCGGTAATTTATATCCTTTGCATTAAAATTAAAGCTGAACAGTGCTCC
>CAYIZU010000152.1:3196-4684 GCA_964367795.1 uncultured Rikenellaceae bacterium
CCTGCCGATATATCAAACTCCTTATATTTGAAAATATATTTTGGCGTTATTGATAGGTAGCCTGCCGCCGATGCACTAAAAGATGTAATAGGTACACCATTAGGGTCGGTAGGCGTACCGCTAACAGGTAAATCCACACCAACTAATGGATATAAACTAAATTGCCGAGTTGGCACAATTGATAGGTATTCAACTGCCCCTTCAATAGTACTATTTAGCTTTTCGAGTCCTTTGCGTACTGATGTTCCAATTTGATAGATTGATTCATCATAACCATAATTATCAATAATTACTTTATACCCTAATGTCACATTATAGTTATATGCATTTGGATCTCTATAATTAGAGCCTACCTCTACCGTTGCATTTGTTTTGATAAAATGTTGATTTAGACCAGTATTGGTATTTGCTGGTGTTCCCATCTTATAGCCGTACCTATTAAAAATATGAAGACTTTGATTTATCACCACCTTACTCTTGAAGTTTTCGTGTTCATAGTCGAAGAAAAGTGATAATGCATTATTTGTGTCGGTAGCCTTTTGACTCACATCTGCCGCATCATCAATATTTCCCCAAAAACCTTTATGGCTTAGCGATGCACCAATTATAGTGTTACGCGACACTATCGAAGTGTATGATATGTTAGCAGCAGTTGCAAAAGGTGCTCCAATAGTTAAATCGGCATACCCTTTATACATCTTTTCCAAGTCACTTATTTTGTAGTCCGGTGTGGCAAGTTGCGATAGCGTAAATGGGTATCGGTCAGGCCTATGGCTTATACTATACTCTAAAGCAGGTATCTTTAGATTTATACTATCCTCTTTTGTAGGCTGTATATCCCTCTTTAACGCTTTAGATATTTGGTGTTGATAGCTTTTTGTAACCTCTACTTTATCGTTGAGTATCTTCTTCTGCCCCCATGCTCCGCAAGGTGCAATAATAAGTACTATTATTAAAAAATTATATATCCGTCTCATAACTTTAATATCTATTTTGCCTCTTCTGCCTCTAATTTTGCAAGGCGTGATTTCGCGCTATTAATAATTCCATCTGTTGTCTTTCCATACCCCTCTACTATACTTTGATAGGTTGCTCGTGCTTGGAAGGTATCGCCACGTTTAAGGTATATATCTCCATATAAGATAAATGTACGAGCCACCCAATATTGATGAGGGGTTTCAGAGCCCGTTATTTCAAGAATCACCTGCTCACTTGCTGATAGGTTGTCAAGTTTAAATAATGCGTCGGCTATTAAGAACTTAGCTTGAGCACCTTCTGCCTTAGAAAGAGGAATGTTGCTCTTTTTTAAATCGGTGACAGCTTTGCTATAATCTCCACTATTATACTTTGCACGTCCTTTAGCGTAGTACGCATAGTCACGCGCCTTATCTGTTGCATCCTTATCACTTAAGACTATATCGGCACTCTTAACAGATATATCATCATCTTGTAGTACACTAACAGCTAATAGCATGAATGCCTCTAACA
>CAYIZU010000153.1:0-4600 GCA_964367795.1 uncultured Rikenellaceae bacterium
GACCCTCTGCTTGTAAGGCAGATGCTCTGAACCAGCTGAGCTATGCTCCCCTTTTGTGAGTGCAAAGATAAGAATATTTTTTTTTCTATGCAAGAAAAAATATATTTTTTTTACGATTAAAATAATATTTTCTTCTTTGCCACAAAATTCCAGATAAAAACAATCGCAGTTGTAAACAACTTAGATACCATATAATACACATCAAGTAAATCGGTGAATATCCACATGAATAGCGATGTTAACCCTAAACCAATGATCCCTATTAAAGAGAATATCGTAAACTCAACCACTTGACTGCCCTTCTGTCTCTTATCAAAAATCCAGAAAATACTCAATAAATAAGTTATTATTAAGCCAACAATATAAGCGATAATAACCGATAGCTGTAAAGGCAATTCCATCTTATCTCGTAGAAACCACAGCAGAGAAAAGTCCACAATAAAAGCACTACCTCCAGCGACAGTGTATCTAAAAAGCTGCAATACTATATTCGAGCTACTATCTACTACCAATTTTTTTAACAGCCTCTTCACGATTGAATTTTAAAAGATACGACGACCCAACTTTTGATATAACCTCAAAAAGCTCTTTATTTTTTGTTATTGCAGGATATAGATAGCGAGGTGTAGATGAGAAACCTATCCTGTCAAGAATGACATAGTCGGCGCGTTTCTTTATCATATCTGCTATTACAGCCTTATCATCAAGAGAATAACGATAGTTGATACCTATAACATCTTTTGCATAAAATACTAAATACTCCGGTTTTCGACATATTATAACTTTTCCATCAGGAATACGCTTATCTGCATCCTTTAAGAGATTAAAATACTCCGAATAACCTTGCGGATAGTTCATTGCGCTTATCTTATTTAAATCATTAATCGATGAAAACATTGGTATAATTAGAACAAGTAATATATATGGAGAATATTTTACTTTACGAACTGTTAATTTATATACACCCCACCAGAAAGCAAGGAAAATAAAAGGAACAAGTGGTACAACATATCGTGTTTGATTACCGCCATGCCACAAAAGGAAAAGCCCCACATTAGCAACAAAAAATGCCATAAGATAGTAACGTAATTTACCAAAATTCCATACGCCATATATCATTATAGAGACTATTGCTAATCCAATTATTACAGATATGAAATGTGATGGTGTAGAGAAACTAACATTAGTAAATGGAAATAGTAAAACCGTAAAACTTTTTATAACTGTTTCGTCGAAATTAGATATCATCTTCTCCATCATCTCGCCAAATGATGATATCTGCCCCTCCTCCGGACGCCATGGATTCACCGTCATAATAGTACCCAAATACCTCGACTCTATACCCGCCATAGCATTTCGTATAGACCATGGTAGCAGCAGTAATACTACGCCTCCCAATGCGGATAATAACGTACGCCACTCCCGGCGAAAAGCAAAGAAAACCAACACTCCAAATATTGAAGCGGCACCTATGGTACGAATATAATAACTTGCCACAGCGGATAGTAGCGCAATATAAAAATATGGAGAACGCCAAAACACTCTACGACCATCCTCGAGGGTATATTTATATAGAGCATAAAAAACAAGAACTGTTGTAAGCATATAACTCATCTCAGACATCATCATATAACTAAAATTAATGAGTCGCGGAGAGAAAAGCGTTAATATAGCAACTGCAAAAGCCAATTTTTCGTTTTTAGATACCCCTTTAAGAACATAAAATAGCAACATAACCCCCACTAAGAGGAAAATGCCATTAATTACCTTAAAAAAGGGTACCGACTCTATACCTATAGTAGTAAATATAGATAAAAAAGCTGGGTATCCCGGAGGGAAATGGCTTGCAGGCTTTACTCCCGTTGGCGACACATCGGAGTAACCTAAACCATTAGATATATTTTGTGCCAAACGAAAATATGCTGCATTATCTCCATTCATATCTGGCTTAGAATCGAATGTGAAGCAATAAACAAAAAGCCATACAATAATAATAGCTGCTTGAAAAAAATATTTTTTTATCATCTCTTCTTTTTATAAAACAATTTTGATTTCACTATCCTCATCTTACTAAAGCGATAGAGGAACGACACATTAATAACCCCAAAAGCATATATAGTACTACGTATCAAATTTATTGATGATGCCTCTTTAAAATATTTGGTTGGACAGGTTAACTCACCTATTTCAAAACCAGCATAAAAAATCTGCGCAAGCATCTGGTTATCAAAAACAAAATCTTCCGAATTGCCATTATAATCTATTGCTCGAAGTACATCGGCTGAGAAAGCTCGGAAACCAGTGTGATACTCACTCAATTTCTGATTTAACATTATGTTCTGAAAGAGTGTTAAGAATCTATTGGCAACATATTTAATAAGCGGCATTCCTCCTTTAAGGGCACCATTACTCAATATGCGGGAGCCAAGAGCTACTGGATAAAGACCATTTGCAATCATGTAGCACATAGAATGTATTAGTTTTGGGGTATACTGATAATCGGGGTGTAGCATGACAACAATATCTGCCCCAATCTCCAATGCTTTATTGTAGCAACTCTTTTGATTACCTCCATAGCCTCTATTCTTCTCGTGAACCTGAATATGTTCTATACCAAGCGCATACGCTCTCTCCACAGTGTCGTCCCTACTGCAATCATCTGTAAGAATAACACTATCAACAATATCAAATGGTATCTCATTATAGGTCTGCTCCAAGGTTCTACCTGCATTGTAAGCAGGCATGACAACAACAATTTTTTTTCCCTCTATCATATTATTCCCAATTAATGATTGCAATGCTCACAGTGCGTATGGTCGTGACTGTGCTCACCACATGTTAGTGAATGATGATACATATATGCAGCAAATACTAGCAAGAGTGCCGCAACAATATATCGAACCCATTTCTCAATTTTTACAATATTGTGTTTAAAGGTATCAACCTTACCAATACCAAATTTAATAATATATAATATTATAAGGACAGGAATACCTGTTATAAGTCCATAAACAAGAGGCAATAGATACCCCACAGCACCTGCTCCTGATGATACTGGTGCAAGTATACCAAAGAAAAATACACCATTTATCGGACAAAAGGCAAGAGCAAAAACAAGTCCCATGACAAATGCCCCTATATTTCCACTGTATCGTTTTTTTTGATGACAACTACAATTTTCCCCTTTATGCTTATGAAAAAAAGAGGGTTTAAGAATTAAGAGTGCCATTAACAAAAGTATTGGTGGCAAAATTTTGTCTCCATACTTATTAATGAAATCATTAATACCATCTACCGACATTCCTCTATTTATGACATATATCGCAATAGCACCAAGAATTGTATATGTTACTACCCTACCTGTTACATACAATATACCATTCAATATCATCTTACGCCCATTACCAATATCTTTTGAAATATAGCCAAGCGCAGATATATTGGTTGTTAGGGGGCAAGGACTAACAATAGATATTAACCCCAAGACCACCGCAACTGTAAATGGCATTGCACCACTTGCTACAACACCGTCATAACTCAAAAATTCATCCATTTTTGTTTATATTTTATACCTCAACGCCAAAATCACGAAGAGCATCATTTAATGATGTTTTTAAATCAGTACTTTCAGAACGCTTACCAATGATAAGAGCACAAGGCACATTATATTCCCCCGCAGCAAACCTCTTAGGATAACTACCCGGTATAACAACACTATTAGCAGGAACAAATCCGCGATATGTTACTGGCTCTTCTCCTGTAACATCAATAACACGTGTTGAGCCAGTGATAACAACATTAGCCCCTAACACCGCACCTCGACTGATAAATGCCCCCTCTACAACAATACAGCGCGAACCAATAAAGCAGTCATCCTCAACAATAACCGGCGAAGCTTGCAGTGGCTCTAATACCCCCCCAATACCAACTCCACCACTAAGATGTACTCTTTTACCTATTTGTGCACAAGAGCCAACTGTTGCCCACGTGTCAACCATGCTACCACTATCCACATATGCACCTATATTTACATATGAAGGCATGAGAATAACGCCATTTGCTAAGTGCGCACCATAACGAGCAACGGCATGTGGCACAACCCTAACGCCCTGTTCTTCGTAGTTGCTTTTCAATGGCATCTTATCATAGAACTTAAGTTCTCCTGCCTCAATAATTCTCATATCATTTATTGGGAAATACAACAATACCGCTTTCTTTACCCATTCATTCACCTGCCACTCTCCTACAGTAATAGGTTCCGCTGTACGTAACACTCCTTTATCAAGCAAGTCTATAACTTCACGAACAATCTGGCGATACTCCTCTTTTTCAAGAAGTGTTCTATTGTCCCATATCTCTTCAATTTTTTTCTTTAAATTTTCCATATCATTTTATTAATTCAATTATCACTGGTTTATGGTCACTCCATAATATTTTAGGGCTTTCATAGCTTATGCATTTAAAATGTTCTGAATACATAATATAATCTATTCTAAGCAAATTATAAAAAGATCTATAAGTATATCCATACCACCCTCCTCTTTCGGTAAAACTATCAACTAAATCCCCCTTCATCTTGCGATATACATAAGATATGGGT
>CAYIZU010000154.1:0-4583 GCA_964367795.1 uncultured Rikenellaceae bacterium
ACCCCTATGTTAAAACCAGAAAATTTACGCAAAAAGAAAATTATATATTTTAATGGCACCCTCTTTAAGTTTCTTATAGGCTTTAGATATCTGATTCTCAACGGTCTTGATAGAGATATTTAACTCTTCTGCTATTTCTGAATATTTGAGACCATCACGCTTGCTCATTAAGAATATCTCTCTACACGATTTAGGTAAAGCGTCTATTCTCTCCCATAGGCGCGCCTCAATAAATGAGCGGTTTTCCGAATAGCTATCTTCATCCTCAACATCTATATCGTTGATAGATTTAAAATTCTGCATCTTTTTGTGATGCGCTATCGAGTGGTTACGAACTAAAGTATATAGATATGATTTTTTGTTTGATATCAAATGTCCGCTTTGTAATTTATTCATAAGCTCAATAAAACAGTCGTGTACAATATCTTCCACCTCCTCTATATCATCAATAATATGGAGAGAATAAAGGCAAAGAGGGCGATAATATACCCGAAATAAATTTTCAATCTCAACCTTTACACTACTCATGATAAACTCCTTTTTTTCGGGGCAAAATTAATAATATTTTTTAGATGTGCAAATATTGTTAAACGAAATATATTATAAAAAATTTAGACAAAGTAGAGAAAAAACCATTTTTTTTTGTATTTTTGTAGTTTGAAAGATATTGATAATATGGAAGAGAGAATTAGAGAGGGGGAAAAGCCCTTGAATTTTATTGAGGAGATTATTGAAAATGATATAAAAGGTGGGTTGTCTAAGATACAGACTCGATTCCCACCTGAGCCAAACGGTTATTTGCATATTGGCCACGCTAAGGCAATATGTGTTAGTTTTGGGATGGCTGAAAAATATAATGGTAGTTGTAATCTACGCTTTGATGACACGAATCCTGTGAAAGAGGATACAGAGTATGTAGACTCTATAAAAGAGGATATTAAGTGGCTCGGCTTTAAATGGGATAAAGAGCGTTATGCATCGGACTACTTCGAGCAGCTTTATGATTGGGCTGTTGAGATGATAAAGGCAGGGAATGCGTATATAGACGAGCAGTCGCAAGAAGAGATACGTGTAGGTCGTGGTAGTGTCACCACGGCTGGAACAAATAGCCCATACAGGGATAGACCTATTGAGGAGAATCTCGACTTATTTGCACGTATGCGTAAAGGAGAGTTTGAGAATGGTGCCATGGTGCTACGAGCAAAAATTGATATGGCTCACCCTAATATGCTTATGCGTGATCCTCTTATGTATCGTATTATCCATTCAGAGCATCATCGTACGGGTGATAAGTGGTGTATCTATCCTATGTACGACTATGCACATGGGCAAAGCGACTCTATTGAAGAGGTAACACACTCTATATGTTCATTAGAGTTCGACGTTCATCGCCCTCTATACGATTGGTTTATTCAAACACTTAATATATTTCCATCGCATCAGTATGAATTTGCGCGATTGAATCTAACATATACCGTAATGAGCAAGCGTAAACTATTATCTCTTGTTCAAGATGGTGTTGTAATAGGATGGGACGACCCACGTATGCCAACAATATGCGGTATGCGCCGTAGAGGGTATACACCTCAAGCTATTCGAAACTTTGCCGATAAGGTGGGCGTTGCTAAACGTAATAATGTTATTGACTTGGGGCTCTTAGAGTTCTTTGTGCGTGAGGAGTTGAATAAATCCACGCATAGGCGCATGGCTGTGCTCGATCCAATAAAGGTAACGATAACAAACTATCCGGATGATAAGAGAGAGATTATTAACTGTATTAATAATCCGGAAGATGAGGCGGCTGGTCGTCGCGAAGTGCCATTTAGTAAGCATATATATATTGACAGAGAGGATTTCATGGAAGATGCTCCAAAGAAATACTTCCGACTGACAACAGGGGGTGAAGTGCGCCTTCGTTATGCTTATTTAATAAAGTGTGAGGAGATTGTAAAAGATAGCGATGGTAATATAATTGAGCTTTTATGTAGTTACGATACTGAATCTTTAGGGGGTAAATCATCTGACGGGCGTAAGGTTAAAGGTGTCATTCACTGGGTTGATGCAACGGCAGCTAAGGAGGTTGAGGTGCGTATTTTTGATAGGCTATTCCTAAAAGAAGATCCTGAAGATTTTGTTGAGGGAGGATCATATCGCGATAATTTAAATCCCGAGTCTATGAAGATACAGAAAGCATACGTTGAGCCAGAATTAATGAATGCCGTAGCGGGAGATAAATTTCAGTTTGAAAGATTGGGTTATTTCTGTGTCGACGCCGATAGCTGCGCTGATAAGATGGTATTTAACCGTACCGTTACATTAAAAGATAGCTGGTCCAAGATTGTAAAAGAGGAGAAAAAATAGAATATGGAGGAGTATCACATACCTGTATTACTAAACGAAAGTGTTGATGCGCTTGCTATAAAGGAAGATGGAATTTATGCCGATCTTACTTTTGGTGGGGGCGGTCATTCGCGTGAGATATTATCAAAGTTGGGTAAAGATGGTACGCTTATCTCTTTTGATCAAGATTTAGATGTTATTCCTAATATTCCAGATGATGGTAGGTTAACATTCGTTAGAGCAAATTTCAAGTGTCTAAGAGGAGCTTTGCGTTGTCATGGTTTTGATAAAGTTGATGGTATTCTTGCTGATTTGGGTGTTTCGTCTCATCATTTCGATGCTGAACAGAGAGGTTTTTCGTTTCGTTTTGATGCTCCGCTTGATATGCGTATGAACCAAGAGGCAAAATTTTCTGCGATGGAGGTCGTTAACGAATATGAGCATGTTGATTTACTGCGTATTATTCGAGATTATGGGGAGATAAATAAGCCACATAAGGTGGCTGCGGCAATAGAGCGTGCGCGACCTATAACAACCACATGGCAGCTATGTGATGCTGTGCGAGGTGAGTGTTCTCCGCAGGAGGAGTCGAAATTTTTTGCCAAGCTTTTCCAAGCAATACGCATAGAGGTAAATGGCGAGTTAGAGTCGTTAAAAATGATGTTAGAACAGGGCTGTAAGGTGCTTAAAAATGGTGGACGCTTTGTTGTTATTACATATCATTCGTTGGAAGACAGGCTTGTAAAGAATTTTTTTAAAAGTGGTAATTTTGAAGGACGGGCAGAACAGGATTTTTTTGGTCGAGTAAGTACACCTTTAAAACCGCTTGGTAAGGTTATTACCCCCGCCAACGAGGAGGTTGATAGAAATTCTCGGTCACGTAGTGCTAAGCTGCGCGTGGCTGTTAAAATTTAAAATAATTATAAGATTATGAAGAGACTATTTTATTTATTAGCTATTATGTTTGTGGCATCAACCACTTATGGGCAGGTGAAATTTAAGGATATATCTTTAGAGGCGGCTTTGAATGAGGCGCGCCAGAATGAAAAATATCTTTTCGTTAGCTGTTATAGTAGTATTAATGCTGATATTAGTCGTCGTTTTAGTAGTACCATATATAATAATAAAGATGTTGCTGAACTTATGAATGATAAGTTTGTGAATATCAGATTGGATATAGATAAAGGCGATGGGCCTTTCTTTCATAGAGAATATAATATTATTGTGTCGCCCACTTTTATTATATTAGATAGTGATGGCAAGGAGATTTCCAGAAGTGTGAGTGTAGCTGGATATAATCCAGCAAGGTTTAAAGCTATACTAGAAAATATGCTTAGTAATAGTATGGCCGAGGCTCGCGAAAAATTTAAACATTCAATAGAGGGTGCACATGAGTATATATTATCATTAAATAATAACTATTTAATAACAGAACGAGATAAGGCATTAGTGTCTCTATTTGCGCGTAGGAGTGATGTAGAGAATTATAAAAAAGAGAATTTCGAATTTTATAATATGTTCATAAATAATATCTTTCACCCTTTAGCGGTTAATATAATGGGGGATAATGCTGCTGCTGTAATGCATTTGGGGAAAAAAAGATATGGTGAATTTGTTAAGGATAAGCTTAATAGGACGATTAATGAATATATTATCTATGGTAATTTAAATAGCGAAAAGATACGCGAGCTTACCAGAATGGCTAAGCAGCATAAGGATATGAAAGGTGGCTTATTGAAATTCTTTGAAGATATTGCCCCTTATTTGGATAATGATAATCTAAAAGAGATTACTAAGTATAGCACAAAGAGGATGAAGAGATTATCATCTGATGAAAAGGGGTATGTAATAAGGTATATTATTTCAGTTGCTAAGGAGCAGGATAATCTTTATGATGTAGCGCAACTTTTTGAGTTATTACATAATCAGTCTAAGGATAAGGTAGAGAAAGAGCAATATAAAAGAGCAATAGAACACCTGGAGAAGATAATGTAAATCCATTCACAGAGCTCTACTTTATTTTAACCATTTGAATGAAATAGAGGATAGCGTGCACGAATTTATAGCTCTTGACCAATTGAGATATCATCGACTGATGCCAAAAATAGTTGGTAATATCCTTGTAATATAATGATATTCAGAAAGGCTGATACGCATAACCCAATAAAAATCGGGAAAATTTGGATGAGATTTTCATTTTCCATCTAATTTTTCCGATTTTTTGTGTTTCAATGGTTGTTTTC
>CAYIZU010000155.1:0-1534 GCA_964367795.1 uncultured Rikenellaceae bacterium
AGAACAGATAGCCAAAGGAGGTCCCGTAACAGTTACTCATCCTGATATAATTAGATACTTTATGACTATTCCAGAGGCGTGTAGATTGGTTTTACAAGCGGCAACGATGGGGCATGGGGGCGAGATATTGGTATTTGATATGGGGAAACCTGAGAAAATAGTGGATTTAGCTCGTAAAATGATACAACTTTCTGGTTTTGAACCAGATAAAGATATTGAAATTATATATACAGGTCTACGTCCTGGAGAAAAATTATACGAAGAACTTTTAAACAGCGGGGAAAACAAAAAATCAACTCACGAGAAGATACAGATAGCAGAATCTAAAATTATCGATAAAGAGGGTTTTGATAGGGCAATTATTAAATTAGTTGTTACTGCCCGTAGTATTGATACTATTGAAACAGTAAAATTGATGAAAAAGTTGGTTCCTGAATTTAAAAGTAATAACTCTATATT
This sequence comes from uncultured Rikenellaceae bacterium, assembly GCA_964367795.1. Taxonomy (GTDB): domain Bacteria; phylum Bacteroidota; class Bacteroidia; order Bacteroidales; family Rikenellaceae; genus JADFUS01. The sequence goes on from CAYIZU010000155.1 coordinate 460, forward strand.
TGAAAAATATGATTAATATAAATAAATTTATCTCTGACTACGTAACTAAGCGTACAAGTAGCATGTTTGCTGATGATATTGAGGCGAATAAAGAGCTATTATCGTTAGAGATAAAAAACAAAAAAGTGTTGGTTATAGGTGGTGCCGGAACAATTGGCTCATCAGAATTGGTTGTTATCGATATCAATGAAAATGGATAAACAGAGCTAACGAGAGATATCCGTTCTACGCATGGTATGTATGTTCCTGAAAAATATAGAACCTATCCAATAAATTATGCCGATGCTATTTTTGAGAAGATATTTCGCGAAAGCAATGGTTTTGATATAGTGGCAAATTTCTCTGCACATAAACATGTAAGAAGTGAGAAAGATCAATTTTCGGTAGAGGCACTAATTGAGAACAATGTAATAAAAGCAAGAAAGTTATTAGATTTACTATCAGAAATACCACCAAAGCATTTCTTTTGTGTCTCTACGGACAAGGCTGCTAATCCTGTTAATGTTATGGGTGCAAGCAAAAAGATAATGGAGGATATGGTAATGGCATATTCTGATAAATTTAAGGTATCAACAGCGCGTTTTGCGAATGTGGCGTTCTCTAATGGTTCATTGCTTATAGGTTTTATTGATAGGTTAATGAAGAAACAACCCATTGCCGCCCCCTCGGATGTAAGGCGATATTTTGTTTCACCCGACGAGAGTGGTCAGATATGTATGTTAGCATGTGTACTGGGTAAGAATAAAGATATATTTTTCCCAAAACTTGGGGAGGAACAGATGATGACTTTCTCTAATATTTGTGATGATTTTCTTAAAACATTAGGCTATACTCCACGTCAATGTGCAAGTGACGAGGAGGCAAAAAAATATGCCGTAGAAATGAGCGATGAAGATGGGCAATACCCTGTTATATATTTCAAAAGTGATACAACAGGAGAGAAGGAGTTCGAAGAGTTTTACATGTTGGGTGAAGAGCTTAACATGGATACTTTCAACTCATTAGGAGTAATAGAAAATAGATCTACACGCCATATCTCGGAGATAGATACACTATTTAACGACTTAGAGAATAT
>CAYIZU010000155.1:1544-3736 GCA_964367795.1 uncultured Rikenellaceae bacterium
TAGAGAAAGGAAAAAGTTTAGATCAGAAAATGTAAGTATGTATAGTAATATAACAACATTTATCCATAACCTATATAACACAGAAGATTTTATTCCACTTCACCCACCTCATTTTGGAGGTAATGAGAAGGCGTATCTTAATGAGTGTATTGATAGCACTTTTGTGTCGAGTGTAGGAAAGTTTGTAGATCGTTTTGAAGAAATGGTTGCGGAATATACAGGAGCAAAAAAAGCAGTGGTATGTGTTAATGGAACTAATGCCCTTCATATGGCTATGATGCTTGTAGGTGTTAAGCGTGATGATGAGATACTTACACAAGCTTTAACATTTATAGCAACTTGTAATGCTATTAATTATATCGGTGCGCATCCTGTCTTTTTAGATGTTGATAAAGAGACAATGGGGTTATCACCTGTTGCTGTTTGCTCTTGGTTAGAGAAAAATGCAGAGTTAAAAAACGGCGAGTGTTTTAATAAAAACTCAGGTCGTAGAGTAAAATGTTGTATTCCGATGCACACTTTTGGTCATCCTGTAAAGATTGATGAATTGGCGGAAGTTTGCAAGGAGTATAATATAGAGTTAGTAGAAGATGCAGCCGAAAGTCTTGGTAGCTTTTACAAAGGACAACATACAGGTACTTTTGGAAAGGTTGGAGCAATTAGTTTTAACGGCAATAAAACAATCACAAGTGGTGGCGGTGGTATGATGTTATTTCAAGATGAAGAGTTAGCAGCTTTTGCAAAACACCTTACAACACAAGCGAAAGTTCCACATAAATGGGATTTCGTACACGACCATATAGGCTATAACTACCGTATGCCAAATATAAATGCAGCTTTGGGTTGCGCTCAAATGGAGCAATTAGAAGGTATCTTAATAAATAAACGTGATACAGCTAAACAATATAAAGAGTTTTTTGAGGGAGTAGATGGTATAGAGTTTTTTAATGAACCAACCAACTCTAAATCTAATTTTTGGTTTAATACAATTATAGCAAAAGATAGAACTCACAGAGACGAAATTTTAGAATACACAAATAGTAACGGAGTTATGACACGCCCTATATGGGAGTTAATGAACCGTCTACCAATGTTTGAACAAAGCGAAACAGATAGCCTAGAAAACACTATTTGGTTTGCAGATAGAGTTGTTAATATCCCTAGTGGTGTGAAATAAAAGTTATGGAAAAAATAGTAATACTTGGAGGTGGAAGCTTTATTGGTAATCTAATAAATTATATCGAAAGTATGAATTGTTTCGATATAGTTGGTTATACCGATACTAACGATTTAGGGGAAATTTTAGGAGTACCCTATCTTGGAAGTGATAAAATATTATATGATTTATATGCAAATGGGATAAGGAATGCTGCACTAGGCATAGGAAATCGACTAAGTAATACAATTATAAGAAAGAAAGTAGTCTCTAATGCCAAAGAAATAGGATTTATTTTTCCAGTAATTAAAGGTAGTAATGTGATTGTTCATAGAGGCGCATCTATTGCAGAAGGAGCAATAATTAGAGATGCTGCCATCATTCAATCTAATTGTAAAATTGGTGCCTTTGTTATGATTGGTGATAATGTTGTTATTTCACATGATACCACCATTTCTGATTTTGCCCAAGTCGTAACAGGAAGTATTATTGGTAATAGTAACACAATAGGTGATAGTGCTTTTATCGGATTTAATAGTGTAACTGTAAATAAAATATCAATAGCACCAGAGGTTGCAATAGGTGCAAAAAGTTTGGTTAACAAAGATTGTGTAAAAAAAGGATTGTACTTTGGTCAACCTGCACAATTTATTAAAAATATATAAAAAGGGAATCCTGCAAAATTAAAAAAATATGAAAAATAAGGTAATATTCATTGCCGTTCACGCTGACGATGAAACTCTAGGATGTGGAGGGACTATCTTAAAACATAAAGCTCAAGGTGATGAAATATATTGGCTTTTGATTACTGCTCCAACCTTAGGGCACGTTGCTGGTTATACTAAAACACAAGTTGAAGAAAGACAAGAATTAATAAAGAAGGTTGCACTAGAATATGATTTTGATAAAACAATAGAACTAAATTATCCCACACAATTACTTCATAATTTGGATCTTCTGGAACTAATACAAAGGATAAATGTAGTATTTAACGACATTAAACCAAATGTAGTGTATATGATGTTTAACAACGATA
>CAYIZU010000155.1:3746-4564 GCA_964367795.1 uncultured Rikenellaceae bacterium
CAAAAGTTTTAGAAAGCCGTTTATCGAAAAAATATATATGTTTGAAGCATTATCTGAAACGGAATTTGCATTAGCACTACCCTCAAGTACATTTATTCCAAATGTTTATGTTGATATAACTGAATATATAGACAAAAAACTAGAAATAATGTCTATGTATGTAACAGAAGTTATGAATGAGCCATACCCTCGTAGCCTAAGTTCTTTGGAAGCTCTTGCTCGTAAAAGAGGGAGTCGTGCTGGAGTTATGTATGCAGAACCTTTTATGTTATTATATGAGCGTAGATAATATATAATATAATTTTATATCTAAATAATTTATGAATAAATTGGAAATAGTTATTTTAGCTCATTTTTCTGCTTCTTATGTTAGAGAAAAGATGCATGACATGAAAGTAATAAAATCGAATAGTATTATTTCTTTTCATGAAAATACACCATGGCATAGTGATTTTGCACCATGGATACCTTCTTTAATAAAAGAGTTTGAAAAACGAGAAGATATAAAATTACACGTAATAGCTCCTTTTATCGGACTGAAGAAAAAAATAACAGAGTTTGAAATAAATAATATCTATTATCACTTTTTTGAAATAAATCCAATACCTACACTTATTGGCAATATATTATCGAAATACAAAATTGGTTTTATTGATTTAAAGTTTAAAAGTAATAGAAAGTTAGTAACAAAAATTATTAAATCTATACAGCCTGATATTATTCATCTTTTTGGTGCCGAAAATCCGTATTACGCATCTGCAATATTAGATATAGATAAAAATATACCTATATTATCAACTTGCCAAACAGTTTACAAT
>CAYIZU010000156.1:0-4536 GCA_964367795.1 uncultured Rikenellaceae bacterium
ACAAGCTGAAGCGATGTTTAATAATTTAGAGGGTGGAAGAAATATCAGATATAAAGCCCCAGGAGAGGAAGTAAAAGCACATTATCAAGAATTAAAAGAAGAAGGTTATCCTAAATCTGCTATTTTAGATTCTATGAAAAACAAAATTATTGAATTGGGCGATAGTGGCAAGCGTGTTTCAAAGCATTGTGTTAGCGAAGAAACATATAATAGATTAAATGTAATAGATATATCGTACAGAATATAGATAGAACAGGAATGATTAAAGAGTTACTCAATAATGAAAGTGTAGTAAAAATTATACATAACGACCCATCGATACCAAATCTATTGGACAGAGTTATATATGATAAGAATGAACCATGTATTCATATTGAGATAAGGCAATAACTAAACTAAAAAATGATAATGAAAAATATCGGTAAAATTTTATTATTAATAACTGGATTGTTATTTACCCAATCTTCTCTTGTTGTAGCACAAAATAGTGTTGATACAATATATTGCTACACTATAGAAGATGAGATAGATGTTCGTTCATATACTTTTACTGAGTTAGGTTATTATTGCTACAAAGGAGACCTAAAGAAAGTAAAGGAGCTTATAGGTAAGGGAGCAGATATAGAACAAGGAATGCGTAACGATATTTTTGTTTATGGAGCAATACACCCTGCCATTATATCTGAAAATGTAGATATAGTAAGATATTTACTTAGTAAAGGAGCTGATTTAGATGTAATATCTTCCGAGTCCGGGATAACTCCAATAACAACAGCAACAGAGATTAAAAACAATAAAAAATCATATCAAATCACAAAGCTTTTACTTGATTATGGAGCTAATCCTAATGGCGGTGGACGTTTAGGTTTTCCAAATGTTGAAACTATTTACCCTATAATAGAGGCTATAAAAAATAACAACATAGAGACGGGTAAACTACTTATCGAAAGTGGTGCAGATATAATTATCAAAGATGAGCCAAAAGAGTTGGTATTAGACGCTATCTTAAATATACAAAATGAAAGTGATGCCATAGGAATAATTAGAACAATAATAGAAATAAAAGCATATAAAGAGAAAGAAAACCTTATCTATTTATTCGAAAAAAGTAAAAAACAAAATAAAGTACATCTTTCGAAATTTATATCAAAAAAGATTCTGTAAATTTGGTTCTTCGCTTATGTTTAATCATCTTTGCAGGGTTAAAACGACGAAAAATGCTGCGAAAAGCGAAGAAAAATGCGCTGTTCGTTTTCGTGGTCACTGAAAAATATAATATCTATAACATATTGATACAGAGTTAGTAATAGGATGCATTCTATTCCTGTCGAGATCACTTTTTAGGAAAGCAATATAACGAAAACTTTATATCTATTTTGATATGAGGTTTTCTTGTTTATTATATAGTTGCCCCTTAAAAAAGGCTGGCGAAGATTTTTGGTTTTGGCTGAGTGCATTTGGGGTCTATCTCGCTTTAGTGTAGCGGGTTTACTCCGAAGTGAGATAGAGACCAAAAGCGCCAGCCAAAAGCGAAAATATTGCCAGACTTTAGCAATAAATCTGAAAAAGCTGGTAGAAAACAAAAATCGTCCCAAAAGCTAAATCTGTGATTATCAGTTCGGTGAAACTTTTTTAAGGGGCGACTATATAGGATCAGTGCAAACCCACCCAAGCTAAAGCAATTTAGAAAAAAGCGGGCATCCTACTAGCTATCTAAAGATTAGTATTAAGTCTCTCTCCACTGGAAATTTTCACTGACACATTGTATGCACATTACTCATTCAGTATTTTTTTCACTTAAATCCCGCTAAAAACAATTTTTAAACAAACTCGTCAATCATTGTATTAAATATTACACAAATAATATATTTATTTAAAATACCGTTTAAATAAATTGGATAAATCAAAAAATATTTCTAAATTTGCAAAGCAATTATAATGATTTTTGAGAATGAAGGTATTAAAATTTGGAGGCACTTCGGTTGGGAGTGTTGAGATGATGGAACGGGTCGCTAATATTATATTCAATGAAGGCGGAACGGTTGTAGTATTATCAGCAATGAGTGGTACGACGGATTGTTTAATAAATATTTGCGATGTAATTGACTCCGGGGATTGCATAAAAGCAAGAGAAAATATTGAGGCATTAAAGGTAAAATATTCCGAAACATTATCGCAGTTATTAAATAGTAACGAGAATATAGCACGTGCTCAAAATAGCGTTAACGCTATTTTTGGGAGTATAGAGGAGTATGTTAAGCAGCCTAATTACTTGAATAGGAATAGGGTTATTGCTTTTGGCGAGATACTAAGTACGACGCTTTTCACAATTTATCTTAATGAACAGGGGAGGGAAGCTATATATTTATCATCTTTCGACTTCATTCGTAAATGCGAGGATGATTCTGTTGATAGTGCATACATAAGTAATTATTTTAAGGATTTTTCATTCAACGATGAGAATATATATATTACACAAGGATTCATTGCGTTATCGCACGATGGCAAAGAGGATAATTTAGGACGAGGGGGTAGCGACTATACCGCAGCTCTTATAGGGGCGGCGATTGGAGCGTCGGAGGTGCAGATATGGAGTGATATTGATGGTATTCACAATAACGACCCACGTTATGTTGAAGGTACCAAGGGCATAGAAATAATGTGTTTTGAAGAGGCTGCGGAATTGGCATACTTCGGGGCAAAGGTTCTGCATCCGTCCACAATACAACCATGCAGGGAGAAACATATACCTGTTAAGTTAAAAAACAGTATGAGACCAGATGCTATAGGAACAATAATTAGTGACTATATTGATAAAAAGCGTGTATTTACGGCTATTGCAGCTAAGGATGGAATAACAATAATACGAATTAACTCAACCCGCATGCTTATGGCATATGGTTTCCTTCGTCGCGTATTTGAAGTATTTGAACGATGGCGGACTCCTATTGATATGATTACCACTTCGGAAGTTGCTGTTGCGCTCACAATAGATGATACGACAAACTTGGATAGGATAGTGTGCGACCTATTAGAGTTAGGAAGTATAGAGGTTGAGGGTGATAACTCAATTGTTAGCGTTGTTGGAAATATGGATTATGAAAGACCGGGTATAGCAACAAAGATATTAGACGCACTCAATGGCATTCCAGTTAAGATGATATCTTATGGCGCAAGTAGTCGGAGCATATCTCTATTAGTTGCTACTGAAAATAAAATAAATAGCTTACAATTAATAAATAAATATATTTTTGAATAATGATTAATAGTATAGATTTTAAAGATATAGCGACCCCTGCATATATATATGATTTAAACCTATTGCGAGCCACTCTTGGGAAAGTTAAAGAGCTTAGTGATAGATATGGTTATAAGATACACTATGCCCTAAAGGCAAATTTCGAACCAGAAATAGTTTCAATAATACGCGAATATGGTTTCGGTGCCGACTGCGTTAGTGGCAACGAGGTGCGGCTTGCAATATCGAGAGGAGTTAAGAACTCTGATATTATGTTCGCAGGAGCGGGCAAGAGTGATGTAGAGCTCACTTTTGCGATAAAGAATAGCATTGGAGCTATTATATGCGAGAGTGCAGAAGAGCTAAGCGTCATTAATGAAATATCAGCGAGTTGGGGAGTAAAAACGAATGTCTTATTACGATTAAACCCCGATGTTAAACCTGAAACACATAAGTACATATCTACAGGACAACGGGAAAGTAAATTTGGCATATCGGATAGGGAGCTAAATAGCATTTTAAATAATTATGGCAATTTCGCGAATGTGATAATAAATGGATTACACTTCCATATTGGTTCACAGGTTCGTGATTTAACGATTTATAGTGCACTGTGTAGCAAAATAAATAGGTATGTAGAACATGTGGAGAGTGCAGGTGTAAAAGTGTCTATTATAGATGTAGGAGGAGGGCTTGGAATTAATTACGATGACCCTGATAATGAGCCTATAACCGACTTTGAGCCATATTTTGAAATTTTTAAAAACGGACTGATAGTAAGAGATAATCAAACGGTTCATTTTGAGCCCGGCCGCGCTATTGTTGGGCAGTGCGGAACACTTATTACGCGTGTATTATATGTTAAAGAGGTATCCTCATCATCGGCATACGCTATTGTTGATGCAGGTATGACAGATTTACTTCGTCCGGCTCTTTACAATGCGAAACACAAAATTGAATGTATCACTTCTCAAAAAGAGTCCATAAAGTATACCATTGGAGGTCCAATATGTGAAAGTTCGGATATACTACGGCACAATATTATGCTCCCTGAGTTAAAAAGAGGGGATATGTTAGCAATTCGTAGCGTTGGAGCCTATGGCGCATCTATGGCATCAGGCTATAATCTTAGAGATAAAGCTGTCAAATATTTTATCATTGGCAGCAGTTTAGAGAGAGGTTAATCTATTTTGGGCAATTCGCAAAACTCTGTTTTGTGAATTGTCCTAAACGAGCGATAGCAAGCGAGTGCCGTTTAGGAGGTAGGCACTCGGTTTTTGTTCACTTTTTTTCAGCGA
>CAYIZU010000157.1:0-4429 GCA_964367795.1 uncultured Rikenellaceae bacterium
GTTATTTTGCTTAAAGTTGTCTGTCATAACCTTATAACACTCATCCCAAAAGCCTTCTCCAGCAACCTTATCAATGCCACTATCACCTATTATTGCACATTTTCGTGATTTATAAGCCACATAAATAAGTACACCATTATGTTCTACTGTTTTATCCATTCCTAATACCTTAAATTGCTTTAGAGCTGCCATTAGAGGGTTTCCTAAGCATATTGAATCAATATGAACACGTATCTCTGCAACGGTATCTTTTTCCGCAGCAATAATAGCATCAACAATTTGTTTCTGTTCTTCGGTAGTAAAAAAATCTTTCGTTTTCATCACCATGAGATATTAAAATTTAACCTCTGGTGCCTTTTCAGCGCCCTCACTTGCTTGGAAATACTCCTTAGCATCAAAGCCAAACATATTAGCAATTATATTGCGTGGGAATGTGCGGCGATATGTGTTAAAAGAGCGCACAGACTCGTTAAACCTGCGTCTCTCTGTAGAAATGCGATTTTCCGTACCCTCTAACTGTGCCTGCAACTGCATGAAATTTTGATTTGCCTTTAAATCTGGATAACGCTCTGAAACCACCATAAGCCTACCTAAAGCTTGTGATAACTCTCCCTGTGCCGACTGATATTTCGCCAATGATTCATTGGTAAGATTATCTGCATTAACCGTTATCTGTGTTGCTTTTGCTCTTGCTGATATCACACTTTCAAGTGTCGACGATTCGTGTTCTGCATAACCTTTAACAGTATTCACCAAATTAGGGATTAAATCACTACGACGTTGATATTGATTCTCAACCTGACTCCATGCTGATGAGACACCCTCTTCAGCGATAACTAACTTATTATAAGCACCTTTAAGTGATGCGAAAATAATCAGTATAACAATAAGTACCGACCCTAAAATAATCCACTTTTTCATAATCTATATCTTTAAAAATTTATATTCAATTCATATCCCACAAAAATAGGTATTTTTTTTGATTTATCTATAGTAATATAAAAAAAAATGGTTATATTTGTCACTTGAACAAATTTAATAGGAAAGAATATGTATAGGGAGAGAGGGAATCGAAACATTAGTATCATAAGAACATTATTAAAGGTTTTGACAGCAGTACTAATTTTTGGGATAGGATACACCGTAAGCAATAGGGTTAACAACAATCTAACTCAAAAAACGATTAAGAGGATGGTCTCTAATATTGGGCAGTCTGGAATGAAATACTCAACCATATTCTCTCTTATTGATAACCACTATGTTGAAGAGATAGATATTGATTCTATAGCAGAGGATATGATACCGAGTCTTCTTCGTAAATTAGATCCGCACTCTACATATGTATCACCCAAAGACGTTAAACTATCTACTGCAAATCTTGAGGGTAAATTTGATGGTGTAGGTATCGTGTTTAATATGATAACAGATACCATTATCATACAGAACGTTATGCCGGGTGGGCCAAGTGACAAGAAGGGTATCCAAGGGGGCGACCGCATAATAACTATTGATGGAGAAAATGTGGCAGGTAAGAGAATAAATCAAGATTCAATATTAAATAAGCTGCGAGGAGTGGGGGGGACAGAGGTTACTCTCGGTATTGAGCGCAGGGGAATTGATTCGATAATGAATATACCAGTCATACGGGGCAAGATAACAATTAATAGTATTAATGCCGCCTATATGGCAACTCCTACAACTGGATATATTAAGCTTGTTCGCTTTGCACGTAGCTCACACGAGGAGTTAAAAAAAGCGGTTGATAAATTATATAAGGAGGGCATGAAGCACCTTATTTTAGATTTAACAGAGAATAGAGGAGGGTATTTAGATCAGGCAATACTTATTGCTAACGAATTCTTACCGCAAGGTAGTACCATAGTAACAACAAATAGACGAGGCGCTGTTGTTAACGAGACAAGGGCCGACGGTAAAGGTAACTATATAGGTCAGGATGTTTTTGTTTTAATAAACGAGAACTCTGCCTCTTCTAGTGAGATAGTCGCGGGGGCTCTTCAGGATAATGACGTTGGTACAATAATCGGTAGGCGTTCGTTTGGTAAGGGTTTAGTGCAGCAGCAAATACCTATGACTGATGGATCGTTACTTAACCTCACTATTGCTACCTACCATACACCAACCGGTCGTTCTATACAAAAACCTTACAAGGGAAATATCGACGAATATGATCTTGATTTCTATAAGAGAGCAATGAGTGGAGAGTTAGTTAATAGAGACAGCGTGAAGATTGATAGCACCAAGAGATACACCACACCTTTGGGTAAGGTGGTTTATGGTGGGGGTGGTATCATGCCTGATGTATTTGTGCCGATAGATACAACTAAGTACGATGCCATTGAACGCAAGATGCTTATCTCTCTTGTTTTAGTGAAATATACTAATAAGTATATTGATTCCAACCGTAAGGAGTTAGAAAAGATTAAGAATTTCAAAGAGCTAGATAACTATTTCAAACGTAATGGCGACAAGTTATATAATGGATATGTTGACTATATTAATAAGCAAGGCATCAAGATATCGAAGAAAGATGCTATTAAGGCACGTACCAGCATAGAAAGAATCCTTAAAGGACGTGTTGGGCAGTTTACTGAAGTGGGAGATGATGCTTTCTATCGTTATTACCAAGACGAAGATGATATTATTATGGAGGCAATAAAGATAATAAACGACAAAGAGAAATAGGTGATTAAGAGATATTTTTTTATTGTCTTAGGGCTCATATCTCTAACATTAGCTATTTTAGGGATTGTTGTTCCGGGGCTGCCAACGACACCGTTTCTACTGCTTAGTGCGGCGCTGTTTGCTCGTAGTTCTAAACGACTACTTGAGATGTTGCACTCGAATAAGGTTTTATCGCGGTATATTAATAATTATAAGCGGCGTGGTGGTATGACGTTAAGACAGAAGATATTTGCCATATCGCTTATGTGGTGCATGGTGACAATATCTATATTTTTGCGTATTGATAACAATATTGTTCGGTGGGTTCTTTTCGGCATTGCTATTATAGGTACTATTGTGATGGGTTTTATTGTTAAAACAGCTAAAAATAATTAATTATGGGGAAAATTATTGAACTACGCGTCTTTTCTAATATGTTGGATGGTGTCATAGCAGAGGGTATATTAAGGGATGCTGGTATAAAATGTGAACTTACCGACCAACTAATGCCATCTATATACCCGGTCGGCGGAGTTATTAATAATAGTATTAAGTTATTAATATATGAAGAGGATAGAGAGTTAGCGGAGGAGGTTCTTGCTGCTCAATTCAGTCTATCTAATGAGGGGTATTAGCTGTATGGATATTATCGAATTTCGTGATTATGTGTTATCATTACCTTCAGTAGAAGAGAGTTCTCCATTTGGGGATGATGTTTTAGTATACAAGGTGGGGGGTAAGATGTTTGCATGTATGCGTTTACCTATATTCGAACGTGTAGCTCTGAAATGTGATCCTGATATGGCTATTGAACTTCGTGAAAGGTATGAGGGGATAACTCCTGCATGGCATTTTAATAAAAAACATTGGAATGATGTGTATGTCAATAGAGGATTATCTGATAGTTTTATCAAGGAGCAAATTTACAACTCATATATTATCGTAATAAATAAACTAACTCCTAAGTCATTGCGCGATAGGCTTATGCAGGAGGCTGATTCTCGCTAAGCTACCGGTCTGGAAGACCGCCCGCCGGCGTGAGGCAAAAAAAGATAAACTATTCGCAATATGCGAATAGTTTATCTTTTTTTGCCTCTGGCAGCTCGCTTTTGGCGAAAATATTGCCAGCCTTTTTTAAGGGTCGACTACTTAGCGTTCGTAGCTGAATCCTGTTTAGTGCCTGTTGTCTGCTTTGGCAACGCAAATTCAGGTAGCTTATTGCTATTTTGCTGTATCGAATTCTCAATACGTGTGTTGCTATCCTCTATATCGCCCTTAGGGATGAACATTGTAGCCATAACACTTAATATTACAATTGCCACTGCGGCTCCCCAAGTAAATTTCTCTAAAAAGTCTGCCGTTTGACGCACCCCCATAACTTGGTTAGATGCTCCGAAGTTTGCTGCCATTCCGCCTTTTGGATGTTGAGCTAACACAGCTAACACCAATAACACCGCAGCAATAATAATCAAAATAATGATAAATACGTAAATTCCCATTGTTAATTTTATTTAGTTAATTTTTCTTTGTTCCCTCTTTCTCCTCTTTTATTGACGAGATAATTTCTGCAAAATAACGACTTTTTTCTGAATTTTTCAAACTTAATTTACTATAAATCTCTATCGCCTTATCAAAAAGCCCCTGTTTTCGATATATTTTAGCCATCGTTTCGGTTATAATTTCACCATCGCCATCATCACTTAAGTCAATACTAACGCTCTCTGTATCATTCTGTTTAGTGATATTT
>CAYIZU010000158.1:0-4421 GCA_964367795.1 uncultured Rikenellaceae bacterium
TGAGCGCACGTATGAATTTGGCGTGCGTAAATCAATGGGAGCATCCCCTAAATCAATAACTCGATTAGTACTCATTGAATCTATAGCTTTAACCTCTATATTTGGCTATGTTGGAATGTTTATGGGTATTGGTACTGTATGGCTTATAAATCATCTTATTGAAACAAGTGAGGTGTTGGCAATGATGGTTGATACTGATTATATGTCAATTGATAAAATATTTAGAGATGCATCAGTGGGTTTATTAGATGCGATGGTTATAGTATTAATTCTTATTGTGGCAGGTGCAATAGCTGGTTATATCCCTGCTCGTAGGGCTTCACGGCTCCGCACGGTGGATGCTTTAAGACATAACAGATAGATAATATGGCGTTAATAGATATAGATAAGATAGAGGAGATTGTTACGACATTGCAAAAAAATAAGCGACGTAGTATATTGAGTTCACTTGGTGTACTCTTTTCTATTTCGTTCTTAATAATGGTTATGGGATTAGGTGGCAACATCGAAACAATGATTAGTGAAAGCTTTGGAGGCTTGAAGAATTTTATTTATGTGGGTATTTATAATGCCAATACATCGTATATGGGGTATAGTAAGGGTAGAGCAGTGTCTATTTCTAAAGAGTCGGCAGAGGGGCTTAATATCAGTACTAGGGCAGTTGAGAGAAGTAGTGTCCCTGATAATGTGGGTATTGGTTTATCTGTTAAATATAATAATCGTAGTTACGAGAGTGATATAGTTGGTATTTCAGAACAACATGGCACCGATGATTCAAAATATAATTTGGTAAAAGGTCGTCTACTAAATAAACTTGATTATACTGAAAAAAGGCAGGTGATACTGCTATCGGAATGGTTTTATAATTCTCTTGGTAAGCCTGATATTGTTGGAAAGCATGTAGATTTAGTATATGAAGGGCATAGTTCACGTTTTTTAGTTGTTGGAGTGATTTCAATTTCGGGTAATGCCTTTAATTTTTCTCCACGTGATTTACATGTTCCTATGCCTACGATAGCAAAACTATATAAAACATACGATACAAAAGGGAAAACAAGTGTTGTTCACGCCTATATTGATGAGAGTGAAGGTATTGAAAAGGTGTCAAAATATGTAAAAGCAACAATGCGCCGTAAGGCAGCAATGGCACCTACTGATAGCTCGGTATTCGCTTTTGATATGGAGAAAGAGCTTAACCTAACAAACCTATTTATAACCTCTATATTTATTCTTATATGGATAGTGAGTATTGGAACTTTATTAGCAGGAGTTATTAGCATCTCAAATATAATGCTCATCGTGCTAAAAGAGAGGACGCAAGAGATAGGTGTAAGGCGCGCATTGGGGGCTACTCCGCGGGATATTATCACACAAGTGATGACAGAGTGTTTTATACTAACCTTCCTTACGGGGTTGGTGGCTCTTACTTTAGGTGTAATGATGTATAGGGGGGCAGTGATGGTAATAAATAACATGGAATTAGGTGATTTCGGACCGTTGGATGCCGTTATAGATTTAAAGTTGGTAGCTTTCACATTTATTATTGTGGTTATTAGTAGTGTGTTAGCAGGTGTTATACCAGCTATTAGGGCTTCAAAAATACGACCAGTGGAGGCAATAAGAGAAGAATAATAAAAAATAAAACTATGAAGAAATTTATTAAATTAACAATCGCTATCGTTGTAGTCATAGCAGTGGCAGCAACAGTACTATTTCTAATTAATAGCTCAAAGAGTGCACCGGCAACATATGAAATTGTTTCGCCAGAAAAGCGTACAATTATTAATTCGTCAGTAGCGTCGGGGAGCATCAATCCTCGCGATGAGGTGGCGATAAAACCTCAAATATCGGGTATAATATCGGAGGTACGGGTCAAAGCAGGACAGAAAGTTAATGTTGGCGATGTTATAGCTGTTATTAATGTTGTGCCAGATATGGTGCAGTTAAATAGTGCAGAATCTCGTGTAAAACGAGCTGCCATATCTCTTAGTCTTGTAACAACACGGTATAACCGTACTAAGGAGCTGCATGAAGCAGGGGTAGCTACTGTTGAAGAGTTTGAAAATATGGAGAATGAGCTGCTATCGGCAAAGGAAGAGATGGTGGATGCGGAGAATAACTTATCTATCATAGAAGAGGGCTCTTTGACCAATTCTGCGAAAGCAAGCCACACGCAGGTGCGCTCTACCATATCAGGTATTGTACTTGATATACCTATAAAAGTTGGTAACTCTGTGATACATGCCAATACTTTTAATGATGGTACAACTATAGCAACTGTGGCTAATTTAAGTGATATGCTCTTTTCTGGTGAAGTTAATGAAATGGAGGTGGGTATGCTCAACGAAGGAGATAGTACGGTTGTTAGTGTAGGTCCTCTCAAGGGATACAAATTGCAAGGTGTAATTGAATATATAGCTCCAAAGGGCAAAACAGATAAAGGAGTGACAACTTTTCCTATTGAGGCATCTGTTGTTATCCCCGATTCTGTTTTTGTGCGTGCTGGTTATAGTGCCAACGCCGAAGTAATAACATTGAAAAAGGTGAATGTATTAACTATTCCAGAACGCGTAGTAGGATTCGAGACCAATGGTAAAACTTATGTTGAGGTATTAAAATCCCCAAAAGGTGATGTTAGTAATCAGATATTTGAGAAGGTATATATAACCTTAGGAGCATCTGATGGGATGAATTCCGAGGTGACGGAGGGTCTTAAAGGAGAAGAGTTAATAAAAGGAAATAAATTAACAGGTAAATAATAGAATTATGCGTTACATATTTTTGTCGATAGTACTACTTTTAAATATTAACATTGGGCATGCACAAGATAAATGGAGTCTTAAGCGATGCATTGATTATGCCATAAAGAATAATATCTCTATTGAGCAACTATCATTGCAAGTGGAGCAAGCAGAGATATCGCACAATAGTGCTCGTAATCGCCGTTTGCCAAGCTTTTCAGCATCCTTAGGAGGTAACACGGGTTTCGGGCGAGGTCTTTCTCGTGATGGCACCTATGTAGATAATAGTCAGTTCTCTTCAAGTGGTTCTCTAAGTGCTGGAGTGCCAGTGTATCAGGGCTCTCAGATAACAAACGATATAAAATCAAGTCATTTCGACCTTTTAGCATCGCAAGAGAGCTACGAGGCGGCATGTGAAGATTTATCTGTTAACATAGCAATGTTATATGTGCAAGTTTTATATCAAAAAGAGTTGTTAACAATAGCTAAAAAGCAGGTTGAGATTTCAGCTGAACTTGTTGTTAAGTCGAAGTTGTTACTTCAAAATGGCAAGTTAACGGAAGAGAAATATTATGAGTCTCTTTCAATTAATGCACAAGATAGATTATCTGAAACAGAGGTGTTTGCGCAATATCGAAATGCTATTTTAGAACTTACACAAGCGCTAAATCTACCATTTAATGATGATTTTGACATTGTTATTCCAGAGCAGGGAAAAGGTTCCGATTTATCGGAAGGAGTTAGCAGTATATATAATTCTGCAATTAAAGAAAGACCAGTTATTAAAACAGAAGAACTCAAGTTATTAAGCTATAATCATCAGTATAAGTCGGCACGAGGAGCACGTTTACCACAAATATCTTTCTCGGCTGGTTACTCAAATTCATTCTATCATGCAATTACTGGAGATAATATAGTCAACACCTCTTTTACTGAACAATTATCACATAATGGTAGTCAATCGTTAGGTTTTTCAATTTCTATACCTATTTTTAATCAGTTTACAGTGCGGAATAGTATCCGTAGGGCTGGCTTAGCGATAAAAAATCAAGAATTAGCAATTGAGTCGGCTAAACAGCAACTATATAACAAGATAGAAAAAGCGTATCAAAATGCGCATTTATCAACGGTTCGTTACGATGCCTCTATTATAGCAGAACAAGCTGCACGTAAATCGTTTGAGTATGCGGAAAAGAAGGTTAAATTAGGGGTGATTAATATTTATGATTATAATGATTCTAAAAATAAACTAACGGCAGCTGCATCTAATTTAGCGCGCGCAAAATATGAATTAATGTTCAATAATAAAGTGTTGCGATACTATGAAGGGAAACCAATTGTTGACTAAAATGTATTTCCCAAATCATTACTACACAAATTGCCTAATATCTCAATAAAATGGACTAAAATATGGTGGGCGATTCGCATAACCTACTTTAAATCGGAAAACATCGGATGCGATTTTCATTTTTCATCTAATTTTTCCGATTTTTTGTGTTTCAATGGTTGTTTTCATGTCAAAAAAACAGAGCAATTTTTTAAGTTAGTAACTTTCGTTTGCTCATGTCACACTGGGGTGATACCGAAGGCTGATTCGCATCGCCCTTGAAAATACCCCAAAAAAGAGTAATGTGGCCAAAAATAGTTGGTAAAAATTATAAATTATCCGTTATCTTTGTG
>CAYIZU010000159.1:0-4418 GCA_964367795.1 uncultured Rikenellaceae bacterium
GGCGGGGCGGTCTTCCAGACCGGTATTTGTCTCGTTTTCCAAAACGAGCCGTCGGGAACATTACAAAAAAGTATTACAACTTGACTCAAAAAAGTGGTCATGCAATAAGTTATTGGATTAGTACTGCCTAATTTTTGATCTCATAATAATGATTTCTTGAACGAACTTACCTTGGCATTTGAATAACCTCTATACCAATTATCTCTACATCTTTAGAGTAGAAGTCATCTTTTATCGGTTCTTCTTTTGTATAGTCGGTTGTTAGATAGCGTAAGCTATTATCTGAAAATATGGTCACAATACCTTTGTACTCTGGATTCTCGATAAGTAGTTTCAATGCCCCTATAAAGTTCGCTCCCGATGATATTCCAAGCGTAAAACCTAACTGTCGAGCTAATTTTTGCGCCATAATGATAGAGTCCCCATCATCCACACTTACAACAGAATCTAAAGTGTCAAGTTTAACAATTGGAGGAATAAATTCATCGCTAATGCCCTGTATGCGGTGACTCCCCACCTTATAACCAGTATTAAGAACTGGTGAATTAGAGGGCTCAAGAGGGTGTATTTTAATGTTACTCTTTTTCTCGCGTAAATACCTGCCAACTCCCATAACAGTACCACCCGTTCCAACACCTGCAACAAAAGCATCAATCTCTGCCCCTGCAAGGTTCATTTGCGTCCATATCTCTGGACCCGTAGTGGTATAATGTGCCTCCACATTCTCTTGATTCTCAAACTGACATGGCAGAAAGACATTTCCACGCTCCTCAGCATATTTCTTTGTTAATTCGATACTACCAAGAAAGCCTCCCTGTTCAGGAGTAACTAATCTCACCTCTGCGCCAAGGCTACTCATAAGATTTATCCTTTCACAACTCATCCAATTTGGCATATATATGATAACACTATGCCCTAAATACCTACCTAATGAACTAAATGCAATACCTGTATTGCCACTCGTTGCTTCAACAATTTCTGTATCTTCATTCATCAGACCCTGCTCATAAGCTTTTCTTAAGATATGATAAGCAATTCTATCCTTTATACTTCCGGTATAATTTGTATACTCCGCTTTAGCATAAATGGTTAATGGTTCTCCTTTGTACGTAAAGTCAACCTTTATTAAATTGGTGTTGCCGACAAGTTTTGAGAGGGCCTCAAACTTCTTTTTTACATTAGGTTCCATAGGCTTTAATGATTTTTAGTTATTATAATAGAATGCAATATTAATAAAAAAAAATCTATTTTGCAACTTTTAGACAAAAATATTACGAGTGTTTAGATATTTCTTAAATACTCAATAGCTTTATTCAAATAGGTATCATCCATTTCATGCTGTAGTTTATATATTACATCTTTCTCAAGTAATTCAATATCCGGTTTGAGACCTTTCCCTTCGTAATTATTTTTATCAATATCATAACTTATCGAAAAAGGTGTGTAGATGTTTATTTGAGAGTTATCAACTACCCCTCCTGCATGCACAAAGTCGTCTGTTAGCGAGCCTTGCGCACCAAGAGTTCTTTCTCCTATCCATATCGACTTGTCATTGAATTCTTTAACAAACAGCGCAGTTATTTCGCCCATACTTACGGTGTACTGATTCATAAGTACTACGATAGGGAAGCTATTGGTTGGATTATTACTACTTCCATATAGATACTCTTTAATATATGGTGTGTAATCTAACCTCCCCGGACCGGCTTTACGACGCGTATATAAAAAATGTATAGATTCGTTTTTATTTATGAAAGAACTCATTATTAGCCCTAAATCAATTAAATAACCACCGGTATTATTACGCAAGTCAAGTATAACACCTTTAAAATTGGGTGTCTCGCTAACCCAATTCTTAAAAACTCCAATTACCTTCTCAATTGACTCATCGCTTGCGTTAAGAGGTTGATATCCCATACCATAAAAACTCACTATGTTGAAACTTGAAAACCTAAGATATGCTATATCATCAATCTTTGCTGTGCTTGCCGTGAGCCTATCTCCTAATGCATTATATGAAGTAGTCAGTAGCTCTGTTACCATAGGGTTAACCTTTAAAGCATTAAGGATGTATTCATCTAATCCATACTCAATACTATGATAGTCTTCTCGTTTTACTGCTCTATCTGGAGTGAACCGATATAGGCCTTTCTTCTCAAATGAATAATGCCCATCTATTAGTGTTGAAGTTATATCTTCAAAGTAATCAATAGCAAGAGAATCGACCTCGGTGATAAGTAATTTGTAGTTATTATCTAAATAGTAAGGGATAGTATCTACAAATTTTCTATACTCACCTACATCATAAAAATTATCCAGCGCTACAAATTTTGGCTTATATTCTTCATATATTGCATCCCAATCGGTTGAATCAACACTCCAAAATATATAGCTATGGTTCATGGCATGCCAGAAATCATGAAACACTTGCGACCATAGCTCTTGTTCGTTATAGTCAACATCTGAATCCGATGGATTAGAGATGTTCGGACTCTCTTTCCTGCATGTTATAAATAATAGCGACAACACTATTATAATAGCACATTTAACAACTACCCTATGACTATATTTCGTATGCATACCCCTATTTCTTATATTTCAAACTAAACATTACGCCAACCTGCAGTAAAAATGTTGTATTATATCGCGGATATTGAGAGGTCATATATTGCTTTTGCATATCAGTAACATCGTACTGTATTCTGCCCTCAATAAACCAATAGCTTCTTTTTGTATAGGCATATTTCAACCCGACACCAATTACTCCACCCAATTCAAAACGATTATCTCTACGTGAATCGAATTCTATTTTCTCGTTGAAATAATCTTGCCTACTGCCAGCACTGAAATTTAACCCACTTGCGAATCCATCAACATAACTTAGTCCCCAATATCCCAGTAGAACACCAATGTTCATGAATCCATTGATTTTCTTTTCCCCTGAGCCCAATGCGAACTTCGCCATAACGGGCATTTGATAGTAATAATTGGTATAATTTAACTTATCATACACTGTTAAACCTATCACTCTCTCTGTGCTATAATTTTTTGATGTGAAACTTGGTTCAAAACCCAAAGATAACCATCTACGTACAGAATATTCAATGGGTACTGCTATTGAGATACCACTCCCGGGAATATATTGACGATTGTAATAGTAGCCGGGTTTAGCATCTAAAACATTATATGTATAACCCATACTGAAACCCAATGATAAATCTTTTTGTGCTGATGCCGACCGCACAAATATTGTCATCAATAATATTAACAACAACAATAATCTGTACTTATATAAAGTAATTGACATTGTTTCTTTAATTTACTTTAGCTCTTCATAAAAAACACGTACCAAACAAGAGCAATTAGTTTGATGAAAGTAGTGTGGGTTAGCTTCTCAAAGAACAAAGATAGTATATTTTTTATAATAAACAATACTAAATCAAAAAAAAATAAAAAAACACAAAAAAAATTTGGATAATTAAATTTTATGCATTACTTTTGCGGTGTGATAGTACACTAATACACTAAAATTAATATTATGATTGAATTTAAAAATTTATCATTTGCTTATGGTGAAGGCAATTTAGTCCTTTCTGGCATAAATGCAAAGCTAAAGAGTGGTCATATATATGGGCTACTTGGGCGTAATGGGGTGGGTAAATCTACCTTGCTAAAATTAATCGCAGGCTATATATTTCCTAAAAGTGGGAATATAACAACATTGAACAGTGAGCCGAAGAGGCGCCAGCCATCATTCCTAAGTGAAATATTTTTTATTACAGAGGAGCTTGATGTTCCGGAGTTATCGATGAGAAGATATGCAAAATTAACCTCTCATTTTTATCCAAATTTTTCAATGAAGCAGTTAGAGGAATTTATGGAAGAGTTTCAAGTTTCTATGGATTTTTCTATGAATAAAATGTCGCACGGTCAGCGTAAAAAGGCGATTGTTAGCTTCGGTTTGGCGTGCAATACAAAAATTCTCATTATGGACGAACCTACAAATGGGATGGATATTCCGTCGAAGAGTCAATTTCGAAAAATAATTACATCGCTTTCGATAGAGGATAGGTGTATTATAATATCTACACATCAGATACGAGATTTAGATAATATAATAGATGCCATATTGATTATTGAGGGTGATGATTTATTAGTGAATAGCTCATTGTATGAGATATCTAAAAAATTAACATTTGGACCTGTCGCAAATCTAAAAAACTCATTGTATCATGAGTTGTCACTACGAGGAGATTGGGGTGTTGAGGTAAATAATGGCGAATTGGAGAGTAGGGTTGATATTGAGATATTTTTTAATATGGCAATAGCGAATCAAGAGATAATAAATCAGTTGTTTAACAAATAAGGGAACTTCTAAAAACTCATTTCACGCGCTGCATCTTCGCTGATTTGTATTT
>CAYIZU010000160.1:0-4383 GCA_964367795.1 uncultured Rikenellaceae bacterium
ATCTAAGATGTATCTCCCTGTTTATCATATGCTAAATGCCAAATATTTCATAATGAAAGGGGAGAATGGAAAGGCAGAATTACATGTTAATCCAGATGCCTATGGTAATGCGTGGATAGCAAATGATGTGGAAACTGTTTCTAATGGACATGAGGAGTTGGTTGCTTTGAGAAATTCAGACTTAAAAAATATTGCTATTATAGACGAAGATTTTTCGGATATGATGAAAGATGTAGTTTTTGATAAGAATATAAATGATAAAATAACGCACACAAGCTATAAGGCTAATCGTTTGGAGTATAAGAGTTCGCTTACTGCGAAACGACTCGTCATTTTCTCCGAGGTTTACTATCCGAAAGGCTGGAAGGCATACATTGATGGTAAAGAGGTTTCATATCTACGTGCTAACTACCTACTTAATGCGCTTGTTGTGCCGGAGGGTGAGCACACCATTGTGTTTGAGTTTAAGCCACCGATGATGTCAACAATGCGAGCTATTCAGATTTCATCATCTATATTACTACTTTTACTACTTATTTTAGGAGGATATTTATCGTACAAAAAAGGAAGGAGTTAATTTTATGAGTTCATTAACAACAAAGCGTCGTTCTGCATATACTTTATCAACAATAAGTGTGTCGCTTGTCCTATTTATAATAGGTGCGATTCTCTATTTGGGTATTAATAGTGCCATGGTGACAAATACCATTACAGATAGTATGCGTTTGGTTGTTATACTTAATAATGATACTACCGAAGAGGAGGCTAATAGTGTTATTGATGCGGCGAAGAAGAGTGGAGTTGTTGCACGTACCGAATTTATCTCCTCAGAGCAGGCAGAAGAGGATTTTAAAGCCTTTATTGGGGAGGATTTTAGTTTGAAATTAGGAAAGAATCCTTTACCTCCATCGATAAATATATATCTTAATAAATCAAGGAGTGCTAAGGAGGGGGCCGCGGTAGTGAAAAGGGTATTGAAAGAGGATGTAAATGTTGACGAGATACTTTTTAGCGAGTCGGTAATGGATAGTGTAACAACTAATATAAATAATTTTAAAATTATATTGGGGGTGTTTATATTGGTACTTCTTTTTATATCCGTTATAATGATTGATAACACTATACGCATGGCGGTATTCTCTAAGAGGTTTCTTATAAAGAGTATGCAATTAATAGGAGCAACACGTGGATTTATTCGCATGCCGTTTATGCGAAAAGCAATATTACAAGCCTTTGTCTCAACAATATTAGCCACCGTTATGCTCGCCATACTTGTGGTGGCTGTTAAGAGATCTCTTCCAGAGATAGAGTTGATGTTTGATAACTATAAAGTATTACTAATGATACCAGCATCGCTTTTTTGCGTGGGGTTATTGGTGTGTATCTCTTCAACTGCGAAGGCTGTTAATAGATATATGAATTTAAAGGATGATCAACTACATATATATTAAATTATGGATAAAAATAGTGAAAAAATGCCGCTAACAATGCGTAACTACACCTATATGTTGGGTAGCTTTGTGATAGTTATAATAGGCTTTATGCTTATGAGTGGAGGTGGAAGTGACGACCCAAATCAGTTTAATGCCGAAGAGTTATTTAGCTTTCGTCGTATTACGCTATCTGTGATAGTTGTTATGATAGGCTTTGGAGGTATGATATATGGTATAATGAAGAGATTTAAATAGGATAGATGATAACAAGCGACATGGATTTTGAGTCGGGAGTAGTTATTCCGATAGATAAGCCTTATGAGTGGAGTTCGGCGGATGTGGTGCGTAAAATTAAGAGTGCACTACGTCGCTTAGGATATAGGAAAATAAAGATAGGGCATGCTGGTACTCTTGACCCTCTTGCAACGGGCGTACTGCTTGTGTGTATTGGTAAGGCTACTAAAAAGGCGGAGGCTCTACAAGCAGAACATAAGGAGTATGTCACAACAGTGGAGTTAGGAGCAACAACTCCAAGCTATGATATGGAACATATGATTGATGAACGTTTCCCATATGAACATATAACAAAGGAGGCTGTTGAGGTGGCTTTAGAAAAATTCATCGGCGAGCAAGAGCAGGTCCCGCCTATCTTCTCGGCAAAACTAATTAACGGGAAACGTGCCTATGAGTATGCTCGCGAGGGGCAGGAGGTTGAAATGCGTCGTTCTGTTATTACCTTTTATGAAATGGAGTTATTGGATTACTCGCTACCTAAAATTACTATAAGAATGAAGTGTAGTAAAGGTACTTATGTGCGTTCTGTTGCAAGAGATTTAGGTTTAATGCTTGGCTCTGGAGGTTATCTTACAGAGTTACGTAGAACGGCAAGTGGAAATTACAAGGCAGAGGAGTGTTATACCGTGGAAGAGGTCATTGATGCCTTAACTCCCAAAGTTTGATTGATATGATATTAAGTCAAATAATAAATGAAGTCGATAATATTGAGATAGTTAATCTGCGTGATGAAGCTATTAATGGTGTAACTTTTGATTCACGACAAGCAGTTGAAGGGGTTATATTTGTTGCCTTGCGAGGTAGTATAACTGATGGGCATAAATATATTGACTCTGCTGTTACAAACGGTTGTCGTGTTATTGTGTGTGAAGATATTCCAGAATTGGTTAGTAGTTCGGTTTGTTATATCGTGGTAAAAGACACCACTATTGCACTGGCTCAAATAGCGTCTAAGCTATATGGAAATCCATCCAGTGGGTTAAAACTTATTGGGGTTACAGGTACTAACGGAAAGACAACTATTGCCACACTCTTATATAATTTATTTACATTCTTAGGATATAAGGTTGGTCTTATATCAACCGTCAGATATATGATAGGTAACAAGGAGTTGCCATCAACTCACACCACACCAGATGTTATAAGGCTTAATGCTATAATGGCGGAGATGGTGGAAGAGGGGTGCGAGTATTGTTTTATGGAGGTTAGTTCACATAGTATTGTGCAAAACCGTATCTATGGATTGGATTTCGATGGTGCCGTATTTACCAATATAACGCATGATCATTTAGATTATCATGGAACTTTTTCCGACTATATAAAGGCTAAGAAAAAATTCTTCGATGGACTCAAGTCATCGGCTTTTGCACTATATAATAGTGATGATAGGAATGGTGCTATAATGGTTCAAAATTGCGAGGCAGAGAAATATACTTTTGGTTTAAGAACAATAGCAAACTATAAGTGTACAGTCTTAGAGCAGCTCTTCGAAGGGACGCTTCTGGATATTAATGGTATTGAGGTTTGGAGTCGGCTTATTGGTCGCTTTAATGCTTCGAATATGGTTGCTGTCTATGCAGTTGCTCAGTTATTAGGGGTAGAGCGAAATGAGTTACTGCAGGGTATATCTACTCTTACAACGGTTGAAGGGCGTTTCGATTATGTAATCTCTGCAAATGGAGTTGTTGCAGTTGTTGATTATGCCCATACACCCGATGCGCTACAAAATATACTCGACACTATCAATGATATTAAAACTCCTCAACAGAGGCTGATAACAGTTGTAGGATGTGGGGGTGATAGAGATACCTCTAAACGTCCAGAGATGGCATTGATAGCTGTTAAGGGCTCCGATATTGCGGTTTTTACATCTGATAATCCACGTAGTGAGAATCCAGAAGATATTCTTTCGGATATGGAGGCAGGGGTTAGTGGAAATATAGATTTCGCAACGAAATATCTACTCATCACAGATCGTAGGCAGGCAATAAAGATGGCTATAATGAGCGCAAAACCAAGTGAAATTGTTCTTGTAGCAGGAAAAGGACATGAGACTTATCAAGAAATTAACGGTGTTAAAAACCATTTTAGTGATAAAGAGGAGATATTAAAGATTTTTGACAAACTTTCAAATAAATAGAAGAAAAATGATTTACCACTTATTTAAATACCTATCAGAGAGATATGGGATAGATAATTTCGCAGCTTTTGAGAATATATCTATACGTGCTATTTTTTCCGTAATTTTGTCGCTTGCTATAGCGATAATTTTCGGAGCAAAGATAATAAAGGCACTTAGACGTAGGCAGATTGGCGAAAATATTCGCAATTTGGGTCTTGAAGGTCAAATGCAAAAGCGTAATACTCCAACAATGGGGGGAATTATAATTATTATTTCGTTTTTGGTTCCCGTACTGCTCTTTGCCAACCTCTCAAATATATATATCATACTTATGCTGATAACAACATTGTGGATTGCATCTATCGGTTTTCTGGATGATTATATTAAGGTTTTTAAAAAAAATAAAGAGGGGTTAAGTGGTAAGTATAAGCTAATAGGGCAGATGATTCTTGGTTTGATTATCGGTTTAACCATGTGGTCGAATGATAATATTGTTGTACGTGAAACAGTTCCCAACACAGCTACTCACGGTTC
>CAYIZU010000161.1:0-4348 GCA_964367795.1 uncultured Rikenellaceae bacterium
CTTCCGATCTAAGACGATAATTGTAGCTCTTGCAGTTGTTACATTATCTTTCGGAGAGGTTTATGCATCGCAAGTAAATGGTTCTCCAATTAATTTGGCGCAGTTAATAAAAGAAAAAACGGTTACTTTAAATATAACCAAAAGCTCTTTAAGAGGTATTCTCGAGGAGATAAGAAAGCAAACGGGAGTTGGCTTTGCTATAAGCGAAGATGTAAAGAAATTGCCTAATGTTACTATAAAAGCAGATGGCGAGAGTATACAATCGGTTCTTGATAAGATACTTAAAGGTACAGGCTTGCATTATAGTGTACTATCTGACTCAATAATAATATCTAAGGCACCACAGAAAGAGGAGGAGCCTGAGAAAGGGAAGGTTATTGAAGTTACAGGTCAAGTAGTTGATGAGGATAAGAATCCTATCGTTGGAGCTGTGGTATACGTACAAACACCCTCTGTTGCTAACTATCAAGGTCGCGGAACTATTACCGATGATGATGGAAATTTCAAATTATCTCTACCCGTAGGAAGTGTGATGATGACCAGTTTTATGGGTTACAAAGATGTGCAGTGGACTGTTAAAGCAAATGATGCGGATAAAAAGAAAGTTATTGAATTGAAGATTGATGACACCGATATAGGTAATGTTGTTGTAACGGGAGTCTTCCAAAAAGCGCGCGAGAGCTATACCGGTGCGGTAAAAACCATAAGTAGCAAAGAATTACAGGCGTTTAAAGGACAAAACTTGTTACAAACACTAAGGAATGTGGATCCAGCGTTAAATATAGTATATGATAATGCACTTGGTAGTAACCCTAATGCAATGCCAAACGTATCTATTCGTGGTAATTCATCTCTTCCGTCGAACCTTAACGATTTAGAGGCAGGGGTTAATGCTCAACTTAATACACCATTAATCATATTAGATGGTTTCGAGATAACACTTGATAGGTTAGTTGACATGCAAGACGAAGATATTCTTGCAATCAATATCTTGAAGGATGCATCGGCTACAGCACTATATGGTTCAAAAGGAGCTAATGGTGTTATCGTTATTACAACAAAAGCACCACGTGCAGGAGAGTTAAGAATCCGTTTCAATGCATCTATCTCGGCGGAGATACCTGATTTAACATCATATAATATGTTAAGTGCACAGGAGAAATTTGATTTAGAAAATAAGATGGGGGTGTATAAAGATGATAATGGTAGTGATTGGGAAGATCAGGATAAGTATTACAATGCAATAGCACAAAATTTAGTGCGTGGTGTTAACACTGATTGGTTAGCACAACCACTACAAACAGGTATTGGTCAAAACTATAACCTATCACTTGAAGGTGGTAGCGATCAATTCCGTTGGGCAGCTAATGTTGACTATAACCATATCTCGGGTGCGATGAAAGGTTCTTCACGTAAAAATTTCGCGGGGTCAATAAAGCTATCATATACCTATAAGGATATTATCTTTACAAACAATACACAGATAATGAATAATGTGGCTGATGAGTCGCCTTATGGTAACTTCCAAGATTATGTTAACATGAACCCTTACTGGGCTATAAATGATGATAATGGAAACCTTATCACCAATTACCTATACCAAGGTGGAGGCTCTAAAGGTATTGCCAATCCACTTTATAATGCACAGTTGAATTCAATAGATAGAACTTCGTATATGGAGGTTTTAAATAACTTTGCTGCTGAATGGAATATCACAGAAGATTTAAAGTTACGCGGTGCATTGGGTATATCTCATAGAAGTACAACAGATGAGATGTTTATTCCTAAAGAGCATACCGATTTTGATAGTAGCTCGATATCGCCACTATTGAAAGGACAATATGATTATGGAGTGGGTGCACAGATGAATGTTCAAGGTAACGTAACTGCAGCTTATAGTAAGATATTTGCAGAAAAACATCAACTATATGCCGGTGTTGACTTTAGTATAAGTAACAGAGAGTCTTATAATCACAATTTTGTGACTATGGGTTTCCCTAATGAAAATTTAACGTTCCCTACAGCGGCTGCGAGCTATGCTGATGCATCTCCAAATGGTAGTGAAGATATTTTACGTAGTATGGGTGTTACTGCCAATGTTAATTACTCTTTCGACAATAGAATCTTTGCCGATGCGACATGGCGTTACGAGGGTTCATCTGCTTTTGGTTCGAACAATAGATTCGCACCTTTCTGGAATGTTGGAGCAGGTTGGAATATTCATAATGAAAAGTTCATGGAGAACACAAAATGGGTTAGTAATCTTCGTTTGAAAGGTTCGTATGGTGTTGTTGGTTCTCAACAATTCTCGGCTTATCAAGCACTTCAAACATTAAGATATGATGTAAGCCGTCCTTATGGTGAGGGTATTGCAGCGGTAATTTTGGGTTATGGTAATCCAAATTTAAGATGGCAGACAACAAATCAGCTTAATGGTGGTATTGAATTTGGTTTCTTAAATGGTAGAATAACAGGAGAGGTATCTGCATATCGTTATGTTACACATGACCTGCTTTCTGACCGTTCGTTACCTGCTTCAAGTGGTTTTACCACCTTTAAAGATAATATTGGTGTGACTTCAACTAATGGTTATGAGGTGTCGCTTACAGGGCACATTATCCGTGACACTAACCGTGGTATTACATGGAGTGTAACAGGTATGTTATCTTACTCAAATAGTATTATTGAAGAGCTTTCTGATGGTATTAAGGCAGAGGTTGAGGATTACTTAAATCAAGAAGTACGTGGATATGACTATAACGAGACTATTAGGCCTCTATTATATGAAGGAGATGCAGTTAATTCACTATATTTAGTGCAATCAATCGGTATTGACCCAGCTACAGGTATGGAGTTAATGCTTGATAAGAATGGTAATGTAGTAAGGCATTATGCCATGAGCGATAGACAGTATGTTGGTATACAGGGTACTCCTTATAGAGGAAATATTAGCTCTATGTTCCAATACAAAGATTTCTCATTAAATCTTAATTTCGGTTTCCATTTCGGTGGTGTTCAGTTGAATGAAACAGTATTGAATAAAGTTGAGATAACAGCCTACGACTTGGTTAAGAGTAATTTTGATAGAAGGGTGTTAGAAGATACTTGGCAAGAGGTTGGTGATATTGTACCTTTCCTTGGTATAACTCCAGTTTCTAATGCCACGAGAGCGACAACACGTCTACTGTATGATGATACCATGTTCTCTCTTCAGAGTGCAAGTGCACAGTATCGTTGGGCGACAAAAGGACTAAGAAAGGCAACAGGCTTCGAGTCGATACGATTTGGACTAAATATGTCTGATATATTCTATATCTCTACACTGAAGCGCGAGCGTGGAACATCTTACCCATTTGCTCGTAGAGCTGAGTTAAGTGTAAATATAACTTTCTAATTTATTAAATTTATTGACTTATGAAACGAAGCATAAAATTATCATAATTATTTCACTCATATATAATTATTATAATTTTTTGCGGAGTTACATACGACAACTGAAAAACAAATTATAAACGTATGAAAATAAAATTATTTATAATATCTGCATTTATGCTCTTCGCCACTTCGTGTAACGATTGGTTAGCTGTAAAGCCGTCGGCGGAGACTTCGGCAGATGAACTATTTACTACCGAGCAGGGGTATATAGATGCACTTATGGGATGTTATCTACTTATGAGCGAAGATAATATTTATGGACTGAAACTTATTGCAACAGATATTGAGCTTCTTGGTAGGCTTTATGTACCAGCAAGCTACATATCTCATAACGACGATCTTGCTAACTACAGATTCGAAGGAGATAAAGCTCGCCCAGTTATTGAGGGGTATTTCAATGGATTATATAAAGTGTCTGTTCAAGCAAACTTGATACTTAAGCATATAAAGAATTCGGAAGGTGTTTTTTCTGATGAGAGAGTACGAAAGATTATCGAGGGAGAGTGTTATGCAATTCGCGCTTATGTACACTTAGATATTCTTCGCCTATTTGGGCAAGTGCCAACCACCGCTAATGACTTTGGTAAGAAGAAGGTGTCTTTACCTTACCAAGAGGATATAATCAACGAAGGAGCACCCTATTATGACTATGATAAGTTTGTTGGAAAGCTTCGAGCTGACTTAACAAAGGCAGAGGAGCTTCTTGAGGATGATTGGTTAATTGGTAGAAAAATAGCGGATAGCGATTATGGCGTTCCATCTGGTTCAGAGTTAGGGAATATTGATGCAATGCGTAGATTGCACCTTAACTATTATGCAGTTAAAGCCTTACAAGCGCGCTTTTATAACTATATAGGAGAGAAAGATAACGCTTATACTGCTGCAAAAATTGTTCTTGATGCAAAAGGTGTTA
>CAYIZU010000162.1:0-4348 GCA_964367795.1 uncultured Rikenellaceae bacterium
GCTGATTTGTATTTTTGCGGGTTTATAAAATCGACCTTTAGAACCACTAAAGGCTAATTTTTCAAATCACAAAAATCCTAAACCATCAAAGCGCATCATATAAAAGCAGTTTTTAGAACTCCCCTATAATTTGTTTTTCATTTGTCGTATGTAACTCGGCAAAAAATTATAATAATTCTTTATCGGTGAAATAATTATTATAATTTTATGCTTCGTTTCATACCGTAAAAATAATTAAGGTATGAGAATTTTAGTAATAATAATGCTATTTATTATTGTGGGGTGTGGCAATAAGCATAAGAAAGATACAAAAATACCACCTATTAATGTCACTGTTGAAAATGTTGAATACTCTTTAGTAACATCTCGAAGGTCGTATATAGGTGTGATTAGTCCACAATATAGTGCATCCATACAATCTCGTGTTAATGGATATATCAGTGAAATATATTATAAGAAAAGTCAATATGTCTCGAAAGGGGATTTATTAATAAAAGTAGACCCTAAACAGCTTATGACGCAGGCGGAGGTGGCAAAGGCAAATGTTACCTCTGCAAAAGCCCAACTATTAGAGGCACGTAATAACTATAAACGAGCTATTCCCCTTGCAAAGATTGAGGGTATAAGTCAAAGTTCACTCGACCAATATGAAGCAGTATATAAGTCAGCGGTTGCAAGCTTATCTCTTGCTAAGTCACAACTGAAAAATGCACAGTTAAATGTTAGTTACACCAATATCTATTCACCTATTAGTGGTATTATGGGTGATAATGACCTAAGTATTGGTGATTATATTGGACCGGGAAGTGTATATAGTGAATTAGGAACTGTTGAGAGTTTGGATTCAATATGCGTGGGTGTTGCTATTCCAGTAAAAGAGTATCTTAAATATGTTCATAACAAGCATTTAGGGATAAAAACCTATGATGATGCAAGGTTAATGAACGATATAACACTAACTCTATCCGATGGCTCTGTTTATCCACATAAAGGTAGCTATTACTACACTGAACGGGATATTGCAAGTGAGAATGGAACGATAGTAATAATGACTGTATTTCCTAATCCAGATAGAAGCTTGCGAAGTGGCCAATATGCACAAATAACAGCTATATTTGGTGATGCAACGAATAAGATAACAGTTCCACAGTCGGCAGTAGTACAAACGCAGAATCTTAATAATGTGTGGATTGTTGGTAGTGGTAATACCGCGCAGTACGTTTCGGTAGAATTAGGGGAGACAATAGGCGATAGGTGGGTTATAACAAAAGGTCTAAAAAATGGAGACCCCGTTATCGTATCAGGAATAATTAAGCTACGTAATGGAGCAAAAGTTAACGTTTTAAATAGTAAAAGATGATACGTTTTTTTGTTAATCGTCCAATATTTGCTATTGTTATATCTATTTCAATAGTTGTAATTGGATTAATTTCAATAACTGGATTGCCTGTTGAGCAATATCCAAATATCACTCCACCCGTGGTGATGGTAAGTGCCACATATCAAGGCGCAGATGCTGTTGAGGTCGATAAATCGGTAGCAACACCCGTAGGTCAGAGTATTATGGGCGTTGAAGATATGCTATATATGCAGTCGACAAGTGCTAACGATGGTACAATGAGTATTATGATTTTATATGATATAGAATCAGATCCCGATTTAGATGCTGTTTTCGCACAAAATAATGTCAATTCATCACTTGCTATATTACCCACGTCGGTAAAGACCCAGGGAGTTATTACTCAAAAAGCAATGCCGGGTTTCTTATCGGTTTATACCCTGACTTCTGGTGGAATGTACGACGACTTATTCCTATCTAATTACGCATATATCAATCTATCAGATGATTTAAAAAAGATAAATGGGGTTGGTAATGTTACTATATATGGTGCAGGAGAGTACTCGATGCGTATATGGATTAACCCCAATAAGTTAGCCTATTATAATATCTCTATTGAGGAGATAACAGCTACGATTGAGGCGCAAAGCTCTATTTTTTCGGCGGGTAAACTTGGGGAGCAACCCACAGATAAACCAGTTAGCTTCACATATACCGTTACAACAAAACCACAGATTAATAGTGCTAAAGAGTATGAAAATGTTGTTGTACGCTCAACTGCTGATGGTTCACAGGTTCTTTTAAAAGATGTTGCGCGCGTCGAGTTGGGAAGTAAAGTGTATGGCGTTGAGTCGCGCTTTGAAGATAACGACGCTGTTATAATAGTTATCTCTCAATCGCCCGGAAGTAATGCTGTGGATGTAGGAAACGAAGTAGATAATGTAATCAATAAGTTAAAAGTACATTTTCCTACGGGTTTAGAAATATATAAAATTGTTGATTCAACAAGTTCTATAAAGAGTGGTATAGAGGAGATATTTTATACTCTTTTATTTGCTTTGATACTTGTTGTTTTTGTTATATATATCTTCATTCAAGATATACGTGCCACTTTTATACCTCTTATTGCAATTCCCGTGTCGATTGTGGGGGCTTTCATGCTATTCCCACTTTTTGGATTCTCGATAAATATAATTTCGCTATTAGGTTTAGTTCTTACTATTGGACTTGTTGTGGATGATGCAATAGTTGTTGTAGAGGCGGTACAGCTATATATTGAGCAGGGCATGAATCCCACCGAGGCTACTCTAAAGGCAATGAAAAATGTATCGTCCCCTATTATAGCAACGACAGTGGTGCTTCTTGCTGTTTTCATTCCTGTTTCCTTCTTAGGGGGTATTCCGGGGTTGATGTTTCAACAGTTTTCAGTAACAATATCGGTTGCAGTTGTAATATCGGCGTTTAATGCACTGACCCTTTCGCCTGCTTTGTGTGCTATGTTACTGAAAAATCGTAGACCTGCGACTACTGGTTTTTTTGGCAAGTTTAACAACTTATTTGGTAGAGGTATTGATAAATTTATTAGTGTCGGGAAGATTATGTCGCGTCGAGCTATTCGTTCACTGGCATTAATAGGTATAACTATCGTTGCGGTAATATTTATAATGCGCGCACTACCTGATGGCTTTTTGCCCGAAGAGGATCAAGGATATCTTATTATGTCGGTTAATCTACCGAGTGCCGCTTCGATAGATCGTACTACAGATGCTCTTAGTCAGATAGCAAAGATTATAGAAAAACACCCACAAGTTGAAAATGTTTCATACATAGCAGGCTATAATCTGCTATCAAGTATCTCAACAACAAGTAGCGGTGCAATGTTTATTGATTTAGTAGACTATTCAAAGCGTAAATTAACCTCAATGGAGCTTGCGGAGATGTTTAATGGTGAGATATATGAGGAGGTGAATGATGCCGTGGCATATGCTTTTGGGCCACCCTCTATACCGGGATTAGGTGTTGCATCGGGTTTTAGTTTTATGGTACAGCAGCAGGGTGGGGGTTCTATATTGGAACTATCTGAAGAGACAAGTAAATTGTTGGAAGAGTTGCAGAAAAATCCTGCTATTGGCTCTATCTCATCGCAATTTAGTACCAATGTACCTCAGCGTAAACTAAATATCAATCGAGATTATGCTATGTGTGAAGGGGTGTCAATATCAGAATTACACTCGTTAATTTCTACATATCTCGGAGGAAGTTATATTAATAATTTTAATCGTTTTGGTGAGTTATATCAGACATACATACAGGCGGATGCTCGCTTCCGTACAACCAAAGAGGATTTAAATAGTTACTACGTAGCTAATGGCAGGGGTGAGAGTGTTCCAATATCCTCTTTTGTAAGTGTTACTGATACGGTTGGGGTGGAGTATATCACTCAATTTAATCTTGACCACTCGATTGCTGTTAATGGTGCTGCGGCAAAAGGGGTATCTTCATCGCAGGCAATGGCGGCTATTGAGGAGACAGCAAAAAAAATACTACCACTTAACTATAAAATAGCATGGACAGGAATGTCGTTTCAAGAGCAATCAGCTTCAACGAGTAAAGGGTTACTATATATGATAGTACTCTTATTTGTATTTCTTGTGCTTTCTGCCCTATATAACAGTTGGTCTTTACCTCTAACCATCTTGCTTGGAGTTCCATTTGCTATATTCGGCGCGGGGTTATCTTTATGGATATTTCGTCACTTAAACCCTCTGCTTGTGGATAATCTATTTTTTCAAATATCGCTCATTATGCTTATTGCTCTATCAGCAAAAAACGCAATTTTAATTGTTCAGTATGCTAATACACTTTTTTTCGAAGAGGGTAAGAGTTTAAAAAAAGCAGCGTGGGGTGCAGCTCGCCTAAGAATACGTCCAATTGTTATGACTGCTTTTGCATTTATCATTGGTGTTACACCTCTTATATTTGCAAGTGGGGTATACTCCGTAGCACGTA
>CAYIZU010000163.1:0-4314 GCA_964367795.1 uncultured Rikenellaceae bacterium
AAAGGGTAATCAACAACTATTATCAGGTTGTAACTAATTGAATTACAGTTCTAATATAGTTATGCGAATTCCCCAAAATAGAGTTTCGCGAGTCGCCAGACAAAGAATTCGTTGGATTTTTGGGCATCAGCCGAATAGGTAACTATCTATTAATCATACCTCCAGATAACCTACACAATTCTGCATTTGCTCGCAATATATCGAAGTTAACCTTCAATAGATTGTAGCTCTGTTGAACGTATTCCATCTGTACAATACGATAATCAAAGGATGTAATTGAGCGATTTGCAAATTTCTCTTTTGAGATATTTAAATTTATCTCGGCAACCTCCATCGAACGCTTTGCTATACTATGTAAGCGCCTATTATAGTTATATTCATCCAATGTTTGCATAAGCGTTGAGGTTATAGCCTGTTTCATCTGCTCAATAGTTACCTCGCCTGCTTTTACATTAATATTTGCTATACGTACATTGCGCTTATTCATACCACCAGCAAAAATATTAGCTGTTAGGCGAATACCCGCATATGGCTGAAATGTTGATTTTGGATTACCGCTTTTTGTAAAATCATACGCCCCACCAAATACCACATCAACTTTTGGCATATAATCCTCTTCAAGAGTGATATTATCCTCCAATACACGTTGATTAATATACTGATTTTTAAGGGTCGAGTTATTATTCATCGTTCTATCTAATAGAGTGCCTAAAGCATACTCATCATTTGGAACACTAATAGATGTACTTATAACCCACTGTTTATTTATCTCCACCCCCATAACAAGATTGAGGGCATATAAACTCTCACGGACCACTCTTTCTTGGTTAATATAGCTTTGTTGGTCGGCAAGATATGCACTCTCTGATTGTACTAAATCATAAGTTGATTCTCCCCCTAACTCATGGCTCATTTTGTCCCTATCATATCTATCTTTTGATAATTCAAGTATTATTTTATTAACCGTCAATAGCTCTTTACTAAGAATATGATTATAATAAGCAAGTGTTATATCATAAATTACATTTTCAATTTGCACCGCCTCTATGCCTCTTGATAATTGATACTTATAATCATTAACTCTTTTAGTAATTCTTATATCGAAACCATCGAATAGCGTAAGTGAACCATCTAATGATATAGCAGCACCACTGTTTAGGGCTCCAGCAGGCGATAGAAGTTGCTTTGATATATCATAACTTCCGGTAGCACTTATTGTTGGATATGCCCCCGCGGCCCCCCAACCTCTTTTCTCATTTGCTATATCACTATCAAGGCGCGACAGCATAATTCCATAGTTGCGTTGCAGTCCTATTGCTATTGCATCTTCAAGGGTTAGTTTGTCTTGTGACGTAGCACTACCTACAAAAAGAGTGAGCAGTGTTACTATCATTAAAAATCTTTTTATCATAAATAAAATATTAATTTCTTATTATTTCGGGAGCCTCTGCTAACTCCTTGTCAATTATATCACTCATTGCTTTATCCTTAATAGCTGTTTCAATATTTTCAGCTGTGGCACTCTTATTTCCTCTTAAATACCTCGCAAAGAATAGTGACGATACATTAGAGCACCTGATAAGTATAGGGAAAAAGAATAGTACGAATAGCGTTCCAAGTAGGATACCATAGCCTAATGATATTGCAATAGGTATAACAAATGCGGCGTCACTACTTGTCTCACGTATAAGAGGAAATAGTCCAATCGTTGTTGTTGCCGATGTTAGTAATATAGGGCGTAAGCGGTTACGGCCGGCATCTATTATCGATTCAACAACCGTCTTACCCTCTTTAAGGGCATCATTATAACGTGCAATATAGACAACGGCGTTATTTATTATAGTTCCAGATAGGGCAATCATACCCCAAATACTCATATTAGATATAGCCGTATTCTCAATAATATGCCCCCATATTGCTGCAATAAACGATAGTGGTATCATAAGAATTATTATAAATCCTTGAGCAAAGGAGCGCAGATATGCAAATAAAATAAGTACTATTAGCAAGAATGCCAAACTAAAATATGTTGCAATAATCCCCATATCCTCATTAGAACTCTTGAATTGCCCTTGGAATTGATATGTTAATCCCGGATATTTGGCCAATAACTGCGGTAATATATTTTCGTTAATATCAGCAAAGACAGGTGTGATGGATGCCTTTGGGTCTTTCATGAATGCCTCCACTCTTAACTCTTTCTTTCCGTTATAGTGATTAATTTTGGTTACACTACGCTGATTGTCAAATTCACAAAGCTGTGATAGTGGGTATTCTCCACCGTCGGCAGTACGTATTCTCAAATTCTTAAGGTCGCTAATATTTTTACGCCCTTCCTCCGGATAGCGAACATAGAACCACACTTCATCACGTCCATCTTGTACACGCATAGCTAATGTTCCATAAAAACCACCACGTATCTGATCCATTATAGATACCGGTGTTAAACCTAATGTGTAGGCAAGAGGCTTTAATTTAACAAGTAATTCACGATTACCTAATTGGTTGTTATCTATTACATTATATAATGCATCGCGTTTTGCTAATTCCGCCTTTAACTCCTCACTTGCTTGGAATAGCTGCGCACTATTCCGGTTAAAGAGGCTGATAGATATGGGTGCTCCCCAGCGTGAACTTGCTCCAACAGCACTCTTGTAGGCTTCGGGGATGACGCCAATAACTTCAGCTATTTTACTCTTTATTTCGTCGCTACTAACTTTTGAATTATCAAGCCTACGAAGATATACATCCATATCCCCAGCATGTTCACCTATCTCGGTACCTTGAAATGCGCGTCCAGAGGCTGTATTGATATTCGTAATATATAAATCTTCCCCTGTCTCTTTGGCTAATAATGTATCAGCAACTCTTGCCTTATGAGCCATGTAGTTAAGAACCTCTAAGGTTTTCTCCTTAGAAGTCCCCGGTTTCATTGCAAGGTCAATGGCGAATGATTCAACATTCGAGGCAGGGAAAAATACCATGCCAACGCGACCACCCATGAAAAGCCCAGCTGTCACTATAAATACACCTACAATTATGGATATAACAAGTGCTTTGCGATTCATTGCCCACTTAATATATGGAACATATATCCTATTTGCCACCCATTTAATTGCTTTGTCAACGCTTCCTACAATTTTACCCAGCATGGATGTTGCTGATGCTTTAGACAGTACCTTCGGGTTTGAAAGGTGGCTTGGTAGTATAAAGATAGCCTCTATCATCGAAAAGAATAGACATAGCATAACAACCACTGCCATCTCCAACATCATTTCAAGGTTACCTTCGATGAAAAGTAGTGGCATAAAAGCAACTATGGTGGTTATTGCCGAAACAATAACAGAGGATAGCATCTCCTTTGTTCCGCGTATAGCTGCTACACGAGCCGAAGCCCCTCGCTCAAAGTGAGAGTATATGTTTTCACTTATCACAATACCGTTATCTACAACTATACCGATGACCAATATCATACCGAATGTGGAAATCATATTGATACTTATACCCATACTACTTGCAACTATTGCCATTCCTAAAAATGACATAGGGATATTCCAAGCTACCCAAAGAGATGTGCGAATACTTAGAAATAGTGAGAGCGCGACAACAACTAATAGAATACCCGTCAATCCATTAGAGTATAGTATACTCATTGTTCCTCCAAGCGTGCGATTCATATCTCGTATAATAACAAGCTCCGTTTCGCTATGTGTGCGGTTATACTCCTTGATATATTCTTTCAAGTAATCGGATGTTGTTTTCAGATTCTCCTCCTTAAGGTTCATAATACGGAAGAATATATTCCTTTCGCCATCAATATAACTCTCTGAAGGGGTATCTTGAAACCTTTTTTCTACCTTGGCAATATCCTTGATACGTACAGGTGTTCCGTTAGGATTGGATTTTATAATGATATTTTCTATATCTTTCGACTCTACACTTCTATTACGAAGATTAATCTTTACTTGCTCCCTATCACTTTGTATCATGCCTCCATAAAGGTCGATATTATATCCCTTGATGGCATTTGTTATTGCAGCTGTTGTTAGCCCATACTTTTGCAACTCATCCTCGTCAACATCAACAGACATCTCCATGCGCGAGGGCACACCTCGCAGTGTAACTTGAGATACATTTCCTGATGCAATTATCTCATCCTCTATTCTTTGTGCCTCTGATTTTAGTCTTATAGGGTCGTCATATTTTGATTTCAGTGAGAAGAAAAAGGCTGGTGTAGTGGTTCTACTTTGAACAACTCGAGGTCTTTCCGCACCTGCTGGAAATGTTGATATTCCATCAACGGCATTCTTTATA
>CAYIZU010000164.1:0-390 GCA_964367795.1 uncultured Rikenellaceae bacterium
AGATATATAGTAGTGCCTCATCACTGCGACAGATAACGTAATCGTAGTTCTTTTGTCGTACCATTGCCATATAATTCCAAGTATCTTCAAAACGAGGGGATAGAGTATCACAAAGATAGTTATCTACCCGTTCATAAAAACGAGGTATTGCCATTGCTCCACGACGATATATTACTTTTGCAGAATCTAATATGTATTCCAACGGTTTTTTATTTAATTTTTTATTACCCCTATTCCCAACGACAACATAGCTACAACTATCACGAAGAGAAGTTGTTAAGAATCCTCTAATATCATTATTCTGCTCAATAATTAGTCCAAAACTTACATTCCTATCTCTTAACTTACGCTCCATGTCAGCTTTGGATGAGGTGACGATATATTTCAAAT
>CAYIZU010000164.1:400-4294 GCA_964367795.1 uncultured Rikenellaceae bacterium
CTCTTTGCATACTCCAGAAGTACTGCATTGTAGTAGCCGTAGGTGTGCGTGCTAAAGTGAAAAATGCCCGGTACGTCTTTTTCTACTAATACAGTTATGGTATCTTCATTATTGTCGCAATAGCTATCTTTAGAATAGAAGCTATTTTCTCCCATAGAACTCATAATATTCAGTAATCTATCTTTTTTTAGAAAGATACTATCTACCTGTGAGTTTTCAAAATAGTCCCTAAGATGATTATAGTGTGTACTAAATCCATTTGGGAAGTTAAGTGCATATACCACCCAAATAGAAATTAATGGTAAAATAATGGATACCCCTATTTTTAGAAATATTCGTTTCATTTGTTAATTATAGAAACTCCATGATATACCATACTTAAACATCGCTCTGTTCTGCGGATATAATGCCATATCAAAGTAATTACGTCCTCCAAATACCTCATAGTTTGCATTTTGCATCTTAACAATAAATCGAAGTCGTTTCCATTTACCCGTAACAAAGGCATCAAGCGTTGGATAGCCACCGGTCAAGATACTACGTTGGTTATAAAATTGTGCTATTGCTGGATTATACCCATAGCCGTAGTATTCGGTATTATAGCGACCATTAACCCCTATCTCCATCTCTAAAACTCCTTTAACCACGTGGAAACGGTAAAGGTATTCGAAATTTATAGCAAAATCAGGCACTGGTGCAACTTCCTGATTTGAAGATGTTTGTAATAATAATTTGTGTTTTAAGTGTAAACCTCCAAAAACAAAATCCTTTTTTAAATAAAGTGCAGTAACACTTAGTGCGTCGCTTGACTGTGTTGGTAGAGAGTTGGTGCCATAGTAGATTGTATTTGTTCCCAAGAATTGAGTTACTCCCAACTCAAAATGTCTATCAGGTATCCTTAACTTAAGCTCTAAATCTGTGCGCACCTCATTGTCAAAATTATTACTCCATCTGTAGTGATTGGAGAAAAATTCCGTCTCCCAATAGGTTGGAGACTCTATTTTGAAATTGATACTTCCCGATAAAGATATAGGACGACGCTTTTTCTTAGTATATGCTGTTAATATAATATTACCCCCAGCCTCTAAATCTTGCGAGCGATAACCAATAGGAAAATATTTTATAGAGCCATTCCATTTAAAATATCGGCTCCATTGACCACTGGCATCACCATAAACAAAAAGACTGCGCTTTTGCTCCTTTACACCACCTGTTAGATAATCTTCCGGGCGGAAATAGTAGTAACCATTATTTGCATAACCCACCCCTCCACTAATTAAGGATAATAGGCCTTCGCTGTGAAATGGTTGCAACTGCGCGAAGAGCATGATATCAAGATTTGTTTCACGTATTGAGTCGCGAGTTATTTGTGGATTTATATACCAATTTTCATAAAAACCCTCATCTACTCCATTTCGTGTGTCTGAATATATTTTTTTGTAGGAGTCATACTTGATGGTTGTTCCAATAAATAG
The DNA here is from genome assembly GCA_964367795.1 of uncultured Rikenellaceae bacterium. Taxonomy (GTDB): domain Bacteria; phylum Bacteroidota; class Bacteroidia; order Bacteroidales; family Rikenellaceae; genus JADFUS01. The sequence goes on from CAYIZU010000164.1 coordinate 1,876, forward strand.
GATACGCCCAGTTGCTACCTCACTACTACTAATTCGCCTTCTACGCGCTAACTTAAGGCTATCAAGACTTGAAAGCTGTTCTGGTAGCAGATTCAGAATCGAGTCGTATTCACTACTAACATACGAAAGAGGTATAGCAAGTGATTGAGTAAAGAAAAAACCGTTACCTTTAAATTCTGTTGTTGCGTCGGTAAGGTTCATTGCAATATTCTCAGGTAAATTAATAACAGTGTCTCGTACCTCAGCAATATCTTGCACTCCACCATTTTCACGCATACTACCACTATTGAATACATATCCAAAATGTGTTGTGTAGCGTTTCCCGGTATGGTTAAATGCAAAAGAGAAATTTTTATTAATACTCTGCTGATGTTCATACATACCCCTCGTTCTATTGTTACGATAGGTTAAATTGAAACCCGTAGAGGGAGATATGTTTTGTGCATGAGTAACATCAAAAATCTCCTCCGCTCTATCCCTTTGCCCCGATGTGCCGTATGAGAATTGAGAATACGCTACCTTTGAGTTATAGAATATAACATTACTCGGCTTAAAAAGATACTCTTTATATGCATTTAAAAAAGAGAGATTATATCCCATATCCCTACTGCTGTACTCAATAGGAGTTGTTGGAGCTCCTAAATTTCCAAGGTAAAGTGAGCCAAGTGCATCCTCCTTATTCTGAAAGAAATATTCTTGATTAAAACCCGTTAACATAGTGTCGACAGGAACGCGGGTTACCCTATTTGTGTATGGATTGTAATTCCATGCGAATATACGCTGTTTTTTTAATGAATCAGTGAAAAGATACGACTCTAAGGGTTTACGCACCTTAGGTTCTTTGCTACCACCTATTGAGTCGACCGCAGCCCCATCTTGATTAAACAAGGCACTCTGTTGTTCCTGCATCTTTTTCACATATTCGTCATGATCTGATTGCGCAAAGATACTCTCTACTGTAAACAGTAAAAAGATAAGTAGAGCTATATATCGTAAAAAGTAAATTTTCATCAAAAAAGCATATAATTAATTATAAGAAGAAATCATGACGCTTTTCCTCTTGTTTCTGTTTTTTCTCCGTAGTTTTAATAACCTCACCACACTCAATAGCCTTATAGTCTGTCGGGAAGTCAAATTTATCCTCTGGTTTAATATCCATTGTAGGGTCTGCATATACCAATTTTATAAATTCGGCATATATAGGAAGAGCTAATCGAGCACCTTCGGAATCACGCTCTGGATGAATAGAGCGATTTTCGCCTCCAACCCATCCACCAGCTACTAAGTTTGGCGTTATTCCAATAAACCAACCGTCCGAGCCATTATTTGTAGTTCCTGTTTTTCCTCCTATATCCCCTTTAAGGTCGTATCCCCATCCCAAGCGGCGACCTGTTCCAACAGTAACCACTTTCTTTAACATAGATACTATTGTTGCTGCACTATGCTCACTGATAGCCTCGTTAGTGTGTGGGGCGAAATTACTTATAACCTCCCCGCGCCTATCCTCAATTTTTGTAACAAATAGCGGCCTTGTATATACACCTTTATTCACGTATGTAGAGTATGCACCAACCATCTCAAAGAGTGATATGTCTGAAGGTCCTAAACACATAGACGGTACTGGAGCAATATAACTCTTTATACCCATCCTATATATCATATCTGCTACCGCATTATAGTTACATTGCTTAATAACCCAAGCGGAGTAGTTATTTCGACTTTTTGCAAGCCCCCACCATAGTGGACGCAGAGTTCCTGTATATTTTGCACCTTCATCACCCGGCTGCCATCCTTCCACAGCAACAGATAAATCAGGTACGGGAGTACATGGGTTATGTCCTAAGTGGTCAATCGCAAAGGTATAGATAAAAGGCTTTATTGTTGAACCAACCTGCCTTTTTCCTTGACGCACCATGTCGTACTTGAAGAATTTAAAGTTGTTACCTCCAACATATGCTTTAATTTCACCACTTTTTGGGTCCATAGCCATAAAAGAGGAGCGTAGTATTGATTTGTGATATATGATAGAGTCGTAAGGGCTCATTATAGTGTCAATACCGTTCGGGTTATCATAAGAAAAGACCTTCATTTCCACTATTTTGCGGAAGTGCTCCATTGCAGCCTCTTTATTTTTATTCTCCGGTTTTAAGTTTGAATACCTATCAGTTGTTCTAATGGCCTCCCATATTATATTCTCTTGCGCTTCTGGTGTAAGTTCAGAAAATATTGTTTTATTTGCCTCTATTTCAAGATTGAAAGCTGGTTGCACAACATTTTTCATATGGTTCAGCATTGCCTGTTCAGCATACTCTTGAATCTGCGGGTTAAGAGTGGTATATATCTTCAGTCCATCACGGTAGATATTATAGTTAGTCCCATCGCTCTTTTTATTCTTATTACACCATCCATATAGAGGATC
>CAYIZU010000165.1:0-2540 GCA_964367795.1 uncultured Rikenellaceae bacterium
ATTACACAATACGCTCCACCATAGGATTTACGTAAAATAACGGTTACTTTTGGAACAGTAGCTTCGCCATAAGCAAATAGTAGCTTTGCTCCATGGACAATGATACCGCCATACTCTTGCGCTGTGCCTGGAAGGAAACCCGGAACATCTACAAGTGTTACCAGAGGTATGTTGAAAGCATCACAGAACCTAACAAAACGAGCCGATTTACGAGATGCGTTAATATCAAGAACACCAGCAAGATATTTAGGCTGATTAGCTATAATACCCACCGATTGACCATTAAAACGAGCAAAACAAGTGATGATATTTGGCGCAAAAGATTTTTGCGACTCCATAATATCACCATTATCAACTATAGAGCGAATGATTTCTAATACATCATAAGGCTTATTCGGATTATCTGGAATTATCTCATTAAGAGCCTCATCTGTGCGATCAATTGGGTCGATAGTTGCCACAAGTGGAGCCTCCTCTAAGTTGTTTTGAGGCATAAAGCTAAGCAGCTTTTTAATCATATCAATACCCTCCTCTTCTGTTTCTGAAACGAAGTGAGCAACACCTGATTTTGATGCGTGAACCATAGCTCCACCAAGCTGATCTTGAGTAACATCCTCACCAGTAACTGTTTTAACAACGCCTGGACCTGTTAGGAACATATAGCTATTTTTCTTACTCATAAGAATAAAATCTGTCAGAGCAGGTGAGTATACAGCACCACCAGCACAAGGACCGAAGATAGCCGATATTTGAGGAATTACTCCTGACGCAAGAATATTACGCTGGAATATCTCTGTATAACCTGATAAAGCATTAATACCCTCTTGAATACGAGCACCACCCGAATCGTTTATACCAATGCATGGAGCACCATTTTTCATAGCCATATCCATAACCTTACATATCTTTGCTGCAAGTGTTTCAGATAAAGAGCCACCAAAAACGGTGAAATCTTGCGCGTAAACATAAACTAAACGACCATCAATAGTACCATATCCGGTTACTATACCATCGCCATAAAAGCTTGTTTTTTCTATTCCGAAGTTAGTACAACGGTGCTTAACAAACATATCAAACTCTTCAAAACTACCCTCGTCTAATAGCATTGCTATTCTTTCACGTGCAGTTAGTTTGCCTTTACTGTGTTGAGATTGAATTTTTTTCTCTCCACCCCCTAATTTAGCCTCTTGCCTTAAGCTATGAAGCTGTTGGATTTTGTTAACAGTTTCGCTCATTTCTGTATATTTTGTATTATTTATTGTTTTTATCTTCACATAGCTCTGTTAGTACACCAGAGACACTTTTAGGGTGTATAAAACCTATACTTAGCCCCTCTGCACCACCTCGCGGAGTCTTGTCAATAAGGCGCATACCTATCTCCTCGCACCTACATAACTCCGATTCGATACTATCTGTTGCAAAAGCAAGGTGGTGAATCCCCTCACCGCTTCGTTCAATGAATTTAGCAACCGTACCATCTTCAGAGGTACTCTGAAGAAGCTCTATTTTAACCTCTCCAACTTTAAAAAAAGCTGTTTTTACCTTCTGTTCTGCTACCTCTTCGATATTGTAGCATTTAACGCCTAATAGTTTCTCCCACAATGGAATAGCCACTTCTAAATCTTTTACTGCGATACCAATGTGCTCAATGTGTGTTACACTCATTACTTTATTATTTAAAAAAATGTTATAAAATTATTAATTTTTTAACTTGCGTTTTGCGCATGCTAAAACACCACAAAGGTAGTTCATTAATTTTAATAATCTACCATAAAATGAGCTTTTTTTTAATATTTTTTTAATTTTTTTATTCTTCTGATTTGAGTAAGGATAAAATCTCTAAAAAAGTGGGAAATGATTTATTGATGCAAGATATATTATCGAGATATATTTTACCACTGCAATTTAATGCTAAAATAATGGAACTCATTGAGATACGATGATCATTATAGCTTTGAATCTTCCCTCCTGAAAGAGAACCACATCCATCAATAATTAGATTATCATTTTCTATATCTAAGTTACCTCCCGAGGATATTATCATGTTACATATTGATTCAATTCGATTGCTCTCTTTGTTGTATAGCCTATGAACACCTGACAACCTACTTATCCCTTCGCATTTGGTAGCAAGAACCGATAATATAGGAAATATATCAGGTGAATTTATTAAATCAACGGTAAAAGGGTATAATTTTTTTTCTGGTGGAGTAATTTTTATATTGTGTCCCTGCTCTGTCTCTTCTTTTTCAATCAAAACACCACATTCGCTTAATATTTCTAATATTCTTTCATCTGCTTGAAAACTGTTTAGAGACATATTTTTTATAATAATACCCTTATTTATCGCTCCAGCAACAGCGAAATATGCCGCAGAACTCCAATCTCTATCTAAAAATAGGTTGTTAGTTTTATATCCGTTATTCTTTATCGCTCGATAATGAATTTCTCTATTTGAGATACTCTTTTCCTCTATCTCAATAGCGAATCGAGATAGAATATACTTCGTGAGCTTAATGTATGGTGTACTACGGGGGTTA
>CAYIZU010000165.1:2550-2841 GCA_964367795.1 uncultured Rikenellaceae bacterium
GTAGCATAAGCATACCCGTAACCACTTGCGAACCCTCACTTCCATCAATAACAATTTTATCATGCTGAATAATTTCACCACTAACTGTTATTGGTAGGTATTTATCATCATAAGCCTCAACAGTAGCACCCATTGTGCGCAATATGGTTATAATACCACTCATATCTCTCTTCAAAATTGTATCCCTACCCGTCACCGTTATTGATTTAGATGTTGATGCTATACGATGAAAAAGTAAAGGTAAAATCATACGTGCAAGCAAACCGCTTTCACCCACATCTATCTGATTAA
>CAYIZU010000165.1:2851-4141 GCA_964367795.1 uncultured Rikenellaceae bacterium
TCTATATCTCCACAGGATGAATAATTAGATAATATAGTAACTCCATCTGCAAGAGCTGCTGCTATGATTGCCCGTTGAGCAACACTTTTAGAGCATGGTATGTTCACCTCTTCAGGAACGGCAACACTACTGTCGAATTCAAACGGATAGTTATCCAAGTTAGTTATGTTTCGTAATTCAGATAGCGTGTATTGTCCCGCTGCTGTAGCGCTTTCGCTATTTACAGCAACAAAAGTAAAAGGCGCCCCCATGTTTAGAGATAACTTCCGACTAAAACGACCCTTATCGCCCATAGCAAATGCGATTAGTGGTTTTTCTGCGTAGTGGTAGAGTTGTAGAACCCGTACGCCATCACTTATATCGGTGGCGGTTGTTGCTATTTTGACGATATCGGCACCTAATTCGCATGCCTTGTTTAGTATTTCCAATAATATGTTAAGTGGAGGTGTTTCGATATTATCATGATATGAAACAATTACTTTAACACCCCTACTCTTAGCACTTTTCATAAGTCTATTGCATATCTCAATAGGTGTATCTATTTCAATATCAATCATCTCTGCACCATGCTTTATTGCATGAAGTAAAGCCTCTTCAGTAGCATTTTTATCGCTACTTCGATATGTGAAGATTACTCTTCCAGAGCTAAAAAGTTCACTATATTCTTCAAGTGTAAAAGAGCATAAATCGCCCCTAACCTCCACTATATCTGTAGTAGAGATTAAGGAGCGACACTTATTAAAATCACTATCTTTCAGCGAAAGACACAGCATAATTATTGTATTTTCTTCGAGCCTTGCTTTAACATTCCAACCTCATCGGCTGTAAGATGACGCCACTCACCTCGACGTAAATTCTTCTTTGTCAAGCCAGCAAAGGATACTCTATCTAATTTTTTTATCTTATATCCTACATGTTCAAACATACGACGAACAACGCGATTACGTCCTGAATGTATCTCTATACCAACTTCATCTTTATTGCCATCAACATAGCTTATCTCATCGGCAAAAGCTAATCCATCTTCTAATTCAACACCATTAGATAACCTATCTAAATCACTTTTATCAACGTTTTTGTCAAGAAAAACATGATAGACTTTCTTTTTGTTGTAAGATGGGTGCGTTAATATCTTTGTTAGCTCACCGTCATTGGTTAATATTAGTACCCCAACTGTACCTTTATCTAAGCGGCCAACTGGATATACTCTTTCATGAACATAGTCCCCGAGCAAATCAGTAACTATATGTTTTGCATTAGGGTCCTCAAGTGTTGTAACAAAATCCTTAG
>CAYIZU010000166.1:0-4138 GCA_964367795.1 uncultured Rikenellaceae bacterium
GGCAGAAAGAGCCGATATGAAATATGCGTCTGATATAAAGCCTAAGAACTACGACGAGTTAAAAGAAAAATTTGCTAATCGTGTTTTTGCTACACCTAAGAAGATGGGGGCTCAAACTAAAGAGGCTAATAATAATGCTGGTATAGCTGCAGCTAATCAGATTACTAAATTCCTTGATAATGGAGATACTACTTTCCAAGTAAATAAATTCTAATATAAATAAAATTTAAATTATGGTAAAGATTAAACCGTTTGCGGGTATACGTCCACCGCAAGATATAGTTAGTGAGGTGGCATCACGCCCTTACGATGTTTTAAATTCTGTTGAGGCACAGCAAGAGGCTGGCGAAAAGTCGCTTCTTCATATTATCAAGCCTGAAATTGATTTCAATCCTATTATTGATGAGCACTCTGAAGAGGCTTATAATAAGGCTGTCGAAAACTTTAACAAATGGCAAGAAAATGGTTGGTTAGTGAAGGAAGATAGTGAAAAATACTATGTTTACGCGCAGACAATGGATGGAAGAACACAGTATGGACTTGTTGCTTGCTGCCACTTTGAGGATTACTTAAATGATAAAATTAAGAAACACGAGCTTACTCGTAAAGATAAAGAAGAAGATCGTATGATTCACGTACGTATTCAAGAGGCTAATGTAGAGCCAGTATTCTTCTCATATCCTGCTGAGGCTAAGATGGATGCTATTGTTGAGGAGGTTGTTAAAGATGCTCCTATATACGATTTCGTTGCGGAAGATGGTTTCGGACACCATTTTTGGTTAGTAGACGAGAAGTACAATAGCGATATAACAGCTATTTTTAACGAAATACCAGCATTATATGTAGCTGATGGACATCATCGTACTGCTGCTGCTGCTCTTGTTGGTCAAGAGAAGATGAAGGCTAACCCTAATCATACAGGCGAGGAAGAGTATTGTTATTTCTTAGCTGTTATCTTCCCTGATAATCAACTTAAAATTATTGATTATAATCGTGTAGTTAAGGATCTAAATGGCTTAACAGAGGCAGAGTTTCTTGCAGCTATGGAGGAGGATTTCGTTGTTGAGAAGATAGGTGCTGATATCTATACACCTGCAGCTCTTCATAACTTTGCTCTTTATATAGGAGGTGAGTGGTACTCTTTCACTGCTAAGGAGGGAAGGTATGACGATAACGATCCTATCGGTGTTCTTGACGTTACTATTCTATCTAACCTTGTTCTTGACAAGATATTAGGTATTAAAGATTTACGTACAGATAAGCGTGTTGATTTCGTTGGTGGTATCCGCGGTCTTGGCGAGTTAAGTCGTCGTGTTGATAATGGCGAGATGAAAGCTGCATTTGCTATCTATCCGGTATCTATGAAACAACTTATTGATATTGCAGACACAGGTAATATAATGCCTCCAAAAACCACATGGTTTGAGCCAAAACTTCGTTCAGGAGTAGTAATTCACTCGTTTAAGGAGTAATACTTAAAGAAATTGTCTCAAAAACAGTTTTGCCACTTCCTGAATCACATAAATACTCATGTACATCAGTACGCTCCGTTTTTATGCTCATCACGAAGTACCAAAACTGAATTTTGATACGAATTTCTCATAAAAGAGACCACCTCGAAATAATTCGAGGCGGTCTCTTTTTTTCTATAGTCATCACTCCACCTACTTTTTAATTCGAGCCAATATTATAGGTACATTATTTGTAAACCTCACAAAAATATCCTATATTTGTAGCTTATTTGATAAACATAATGAAATTATGAATGTAGCACTTATAGGCTATGGTAAGATGGGACGTGAAATAGAAAGGATTCTTCTGTCTCGAGGCGATACTGTAGGACTTATTATAGATAAAGATAATAGTTGTGATATTAACCCTGAAAAGATGAAGGGTATAGATGTAGCTATTGAATTCTCAACCCCTGATTCAGCCTATAGTAATGTTGTCCAGACTCTTAGTTGTGGTGTACCTGTTGTTTGTGGCACAACAGCATGGATAGATAAACTTAATGATGTTCAGGAGCTATGCAAAGAGGTTGATGGAGCTTTTTTTTATGCATCTAATTACAGTATTGGTGTAAATATTATGTTCCGACTTAATAAGATGCTATCACAATTAATGGAGCCTTTCTCACAATATGATGTCACTGTTGAAGAGATTCATCACACAAATAAAATTGACGCTCCAAGTGGAACCGCTGTAACACTTGCAGATGATATAGTAGATAATTTGTCGCGTAAGGATAAATGGGTATTAGGAGCATCAATCAAACCCGAGGAGCTTAATGTTGGGGCATTGCGTCGGGCTGCAGTTCCCGGGACACATACTGTGGTTTGGGATTCCGTTGTCGACGAAATAGAGCTAACGCATCGAGCAAAAGGACGTACGGGTTTCGCTGAGGGAGCTATTGCTGCTGCGCGTTTTTTAATGGGGAAAAAGGGTTATTTTACTATGAATGATTTATTTTAAAAAATATGGAAAAAATATTAGAAATAGTTAAGAATAAATGGTTTAAATTCGGTGTGGTATCATTCGCATACACTCTAATTTTTATTATATGGTCTGGATTATGGTGGGCGCTTATCGGGTTGCCTATCATATATGATATTTACATATCAAAATACTATTATAAATGGTTTTGGTATATACATGTTGATAAAAAGGCAAATAGTCCTATATATAAAAGTATAATGGGTTGGATAGAGGCACTTGTTTTTGCTATTGTTGTTGCAAGTGTAATTCGTAGCTATTTTGTTGAAATGTATGTTATACCTTCGCCCTCAATGGAAAAAACATTACTTGTGGGCGACTATCTTGGGGTTAGTAAGGTTGCCTATGGTCCGAAATTATCCAACACTCCCCTATCACTACCACTTGTTCATAATATAAATCCGTTTAATAAGGATAAAAAATCGTATGTTGAGTGGATTAAACGGCCATATAAGCGCATAGCTGGTTTGGATACATTAAAACATAACGATGTAGTTGTTTTCAACTATCCAGAGGGTGATACAGTGCTTGTTAAGGCACCTCAAGAAAATTATTATATATATGTGGCCCAATATGGAAGGGATGCCGTATTAGCAAGTAGTGATATAATGGTTCATCCCGTTGATAAGCGTGATAACTACATTAAACGTGCTATTGGTCTTCCGGGTAATACTTTGCAAATAATTAATGGGGATGTTTATATCGACAATGTTCTGAGTAGTTTCAACATAGAAGGTAAGATGCGACCATATGCTGTTCGTCACTCGTCGAAATCAATCTCTAATAAAATATTTGAGGATTTAGGCATCACTAACGATCAAATAATAGTTCGCAAACCATCTATTACCGAGTTCTATTTAACGGATGAACAGGCAAAGAGAATGTCAAATAAGCAAGATATCATAGAGATACTTCCAATAATACGACAAACTGGTTTATCAACCGATTATACAGTTTTTCCACGTACTCCAGTGTTATATAAATGGTCCGAAGATAATTTTGGACCACTTTGGATACCGCGTCGAGGGTCTTCAATAGCACTTACTGTAGATAATTTACCACTTTATAGACGAGTCATTGATGTTTATGAAGGTAATGATCTTAGGGTTAAGGGTAATAATATATATATCAATGGTGTTAAGAGTGATAGCTATACCTTTAAAATGAATTATTTCTTTATGATGGGAGATAATAGAGCCAATTCATTGGATTCGCGCTTTTTTGGCTTTGTACCTGAAGATCATATTGTTGGTAAAGCCAGCTTTATATGGTTCTCTAAATCTCCAGAAGGAGGTATTAGATTTAATCGTATGTTTAAGTCAATAAAATAAGATGAAAGATAGGGTTTTATTATCTTTAGTTGTTCCTGTATATAATCGTCCCGACGAGATGAAGGAACTCTTAGAGTCGCTCTCAAAACAGACAAATAAGGGGTTTGAGTTGATTGTAGTAGAAGATGGTTCCAAATTATCATCCGAAGATATTGTTAATGAGTACCGTAAGTTAATAGATATAAAATATTACTACAAAGAGAATAGCGGTCCCGGTATGACACGTAATTACGGATCGGATAGGGTTAATGGTGAATATATCATTTATCTTGATTCCGATTGTGTTATCCCTTCTCAATATATTGATACACTAC
>CAYIZU010000167.1:0-280 GCA_964367795.1 uncultured Rikenellaceae bacterium
AAGAGAAGACAATATTTTTTCCAAATGATAGCATTTGGGAGATTGGTAAAGCTTATCACTATATTTTAACTATTGATCCAATTCATAATTACCTAACTGTGACAGCGCAACAGGTTGACTGGGCTTCATCAAATGATATATTATCGGAAATTACCTACTCTTATTTATACCTCGAAAAATCTACTTACTCTCTAAAATATAGTGGTGAAGGCGAAGCAACAACATTAAATATTCACTTCACAACTAATGGAGAGGATGAGCAAATAGGGATATTGTATGA
>CAYIZU010000167.1:290-4137 GCA_964367795.1 uncultured Rikenellaceae bacterium
AAATACGTCTTAAGCGTACATATGAGAAGGATGGATACGAGTACACCGAGGTGTTAAGTGAATTTATACTTGATAAGGTTAACAAAGTAATAAGGTGTACCTTCTATCCACGTGCTAATAGTACGCCAAGATACGCTTCGGATATCATAAAAGTTAGGTCTGGAATTATTACAACTAACCTTAGTATCTTCTTTTACCCAACAACGATTATTGATTATACAAATATTGATGTAGTAAATAAGGAATTAGGACTTTCATCTCCTCCTGCTGCAACCGATACACTAATAGTCTCAAATTGCTATATTGTGAACTCTATGCCAACAGATATTGTGGAGTACAATATTCCTATTAGGGCGCAAATTAATAGATTCTACCCAGATTTAGATTTGACAAATTTAGATAATTGGAATGTGCAAATTTTTGCTTTTGATAATACATTATCTATTAATCGAATTACTTTCTCAAAGGGAATCGCACAACATTTAAAGACTCCTGCTATTGGCGAGACACCTGCGGTTTATTACGAAAAAGAACCATACTTTAAGATGATTATTCCGCAGAATTATATCAATCCGGGTAATATAATTATTTCAGTAACCAATAGTTCTGGTAATATATTATGGACTTGGCATATATGGATAACTGATTATGACCCTAATGATATTATACAAAATGGGTCGACATATAGTTCACAACCTCCTATTAATTCTACGCTTACCCCATGGATAGATAAAAATGCGGGGCACTATAAGTATATAAAATATGATTCAGACAATCCTGATAACAAAGTTCATAGATATGATATAGGAGCAACGGAAGATTACAGTTACCATATGGATAGAAATATCGGGGCAAGTAGTGCAACCCATCAAGGGCAGGGCGGCTTGGGTGGTCGTGGATGGCTTGTCTACCAATATGGGCGCTTGGCACCTATCTTTGGACAGCAAGCGCGCTATGCCGATGGTTCAACCTATGTGTCAGAGAAATACGATACAGGTTTGTTAGGAGCAGTGAGCAGAACTGAAGCAGTGTCAAAGCCGGGTGTGATATTCCATAATCAAAATAGTGTAAATTGGTGCTCTGAATCTGATATTACTACTGGGAAGGTGTGGAATGATGAATTTATTACAGGAAACACATCAACAACGAATCCAATTTATGGGAAGTCGATATTTGACCCATCACCTTTAGGTTGGATGTTGCCTCCTATGGGCGAGTATTGGGTTAGCTCCGGTTGGGATGCCTATTACACCAGTAGCACAAATGTACAAACATATGTAAGTAGCTCAGGTAACACATACTATTCTACAAATGTTATTAATGCTAATACCGGAATTGCCAATATTGTAATGCTTGACTTCTCTCATATTTGGACCAATACCGATGTCCCTGCGTCAGAGACCGTGAGTTCTACCTCCATGGCTGCAGGTGTGCGCTTTGAGAACTATACAACGAATAATAAACTAATTATAAATAAACCAGCATTACATGATAAGAACACGCCACATTGCCTTGGTGCTGGTATTAGACCTATTTCACAATTTAAAAGGACAGACCCAATTTAGCTATATAGACAATGAGGAAAACAATAATAAAATATATTAATAGAGTACTAACCCTTGTGATATTGATAGTAATTGTTGCTAGTTGTGCTCGTGAAAACTTAGATCAATTTCTTAATACAGAGATAGACAAGTCAAAGCCAAAGATTACAATAGGTTTTGGCTCACAGTTCTCAAGCTTTAATTCAAGTACCACTATTACAACGAGAGCAGGGACGGATGCTACAACGGGTCCCACTGTGCGCGTGGCTACGGATAGGGAGTTGGAATTAAAAAATGTTACTTTATTTGTCTTTAAAAATGACAATCCTGTCACTGTAGATAAGTGGGGAGATCCATTACCAGCCCCGATGCCAGATCCTAATGGTAAATTACTATTATACGCCGCTATGGTAGAGTCGAATACCAACGAAGATGGTAATTACGAACGTTTATATGATGCGGTTGTTCCAGAGTATGAACATCCTGTTACTGCTCTTGGTGTGGCAAATATATCGACTACTGTACTTGAAGAGATTAAAAATAACTTAGACAATAAGACTGCGGAGCTTACATATGGGCAATTCATGGATGAGACACTTCTTAGGATACCAATTGACACCACTGCAAGTAGAAGGAGGGTTACATCAGATAATTTGATTTTAGAGAATCGTGCGGATAATAAAGGTCTGTTGCCAATGTCGGTCGACCCTATACAGCTTCCTATGCTCACTTCAGAATATACATCTGCAGGTTTAGGGATTGCTCCCCCGGTTTCGAAGTTTGCTTACTCTCGGATTGATGTAATGTTATATGCTACTGAACCAGATGATCCATTTAATAATCCACTAAATAGAGACTCAGTCTCTTTAATAAGGGCTTATTTGTCTAATGTGCCGGATGTTCCTATTTATACTGGTGATGAGGTGGTGAATTTTATTGAGTACACAAATCCAGTGACTCCTGCTACGAATCTTGTGACCGAGGAGACTTTAGATTATAATAGGTATATGTATAATGGTGAGTGGCGTGCTTTTGATGCGGATGATTATATACAAGGATTGTATCTATATCCAAATGTGAAAATAAAAGAAGAAACGGAGGGTACTTATGTGTATATTATTGTTGAGGCGATAACACCACAGTGTGAATTTACCGAGAGTGTAGTTGATGGCGAAACAGTTAGAAATTATATTCCGGAGTTTTTTAAGATATTGGTAAAATATGATTTAGAAGATACAATAGTAGAAGATGAAACTACAGGAGAGAGTATTGTAATAGAGGGTGGTGTGTCGTTTGCTATAAATCGTAATGCGCAGTATAAGGTCAAACTACGACGTTTTGAGGGTAATGGTTACTCTTCACTGGAAGAGGCATTGGATAATCCACCATCAAATATTCAATATGATATTGAGATTGATAGTAGTACAGGTAATGAGTTTGTTGTTACTAATGGTACGAGCTATATGGCATTGAGTAATACGGTTGTAGATATATATGCGGATACCACTAAAATAAAGGACCTACATTTTGAAGGTTTTACGGTTCATTATAAACACAATGAAAAGGCCGCAACGGGTTTTGCTGATGATGTGTGGGCAAGTGTACAAAGACGTGCTGCTTCTGAAACGAAAGGGCTTCATGTGACTAATGCTGATGAATTTTCAGCAAACCTTGAAGAGGGTAAAACTTATCCTATTAAGCTAATGGTTACAAGGGATTTCTTCTATAATGCTGTAATACAAGAAGATCCTAAGCGACCTGGTAAATATATATATACTGGTGAAATGTCGATACGTGTGGGAAATCTACTTCAACGCGTTATTATTAATATTTATGAATTTGCAGACGATGATGTGGATATTGAGAGTTATGAAACCCCTTACTATTCATATGCTTATCATGGCTCAAGCTCGATTCAGAATGCGGATATCGCCTCGTGGATACGATTAGGTGATACTCCAGATTTAGAATATACCGCCTTGACAGACTCCGGTGTCCCAATCAAACTAATTGATTTGAATGTGGGGCAACGTGATAACTTTGAGAATCCGATCTATTTATATAATGTTAATGGTGAGAGTGTAAGGCTATATGTCTATCAAGAGCATGTTGACGAGGTTGATTTTAGTGATAAAGATATTGTAAATTATTATATCGGGGGATCGTTTTCCACAAACTCTGAATTAGTACTTTCAAATGCATATATGTTAAGACCTACTCCGACTATAGCTCGTAAATATTATATACCAATATCTACGCGTATTAAACAGGTGTGGAGTAACCCTGAATATATTACCCCGAAG
>CAYIZU010000168.1:0-4137 GCA_964367795.1 uncultured Rikenellaceae bacterium
GTAGGTATGATGCTGCTTTCATTGATAATTACATGAAGATTAATGTCGAGCCACAACTTGCACGCGTAAAAGGTGTTGGTGAAGTTAGTGTTATGGGAGGTGATTATGCCCTTCGTATATGGCTCGACCCTGCTAAAATGGCAAGTTATGGACTTATGCCATCGGATATAACACAAGTGTTAAACGAACAAAATGTGGAGTATGCAACAGGTACTCTTGGCGCAGATGGAACAGATACTTTTCAGTATGTTTTAAAATATCGTGGTAGGTACGATAATGAGAAGGGGTATGAAGATATGGTTGTTAAGTCGCTACCAGATGGCGAGGTGTTACGTTTAAATGATGTGGCACGAATAGAGCTTGGAAGGGTGTCGTATAGTTTCCGTGGAGAGCTGTCTGGTGCAACAAGTTGTACTGCAATGATTTCTCAAACATCTGGTTCTAACGCTAATGAGATTATAGAGGATATTGATAAACTAATAGCTAAAATCAGAACAGAACTGCCAAAGGGATTGGATATAGCCGATGTTATGAGCATGAAGGATTTCATTGATGCATCTATTGATAATGTTATTATAACGCTTATTCAAGCCATAATACTTGTTATTTTGGTTGTATATATCTTTATACAAAGTTTCCGCTCAACTATTATTCCAACAGTTGCTATTATAGTGTCGTTGGTTGGTACTTTTGCCTTTATATATGCTATCGGTTTTAGTTTAAACCTTCTAACTCTGTTTGCTTTAGTACTTGTTATTGGTACTGTGGTAGACGATGCCATTGTCGTCGTCGAAGCTGTACAGGCTAAGTTTGATGAGGGATATAAATCATCTTATCATTCTGCGGTCGACGCGATGAAAGGTATTAGTAATGCTCTTATCACGACAACTGTGGTATTTATGGCGGTGTTTATTCCAGTGAGTTTTACCGGGGGAACGACCGGAACTTTCTATATGCAGTTTGGTTTAACAATGGCGGTAGCGGTAGCGATATCAACGGTTAATGCTCTTACGCTTTCACCTGCGTTATGTGCCCTTCTTATGACGCCACATCAAACCGCAGAGGATGGTAAAAAACTTAGTTTCTCTACAAAATTTAGTATTGCCTTTAATTCGGCATTTAATAAAATGGTAATGAAGTATAAAGGTGGCGTTCTTTTCTTTATAAAGCATAAGTGGGTAACAGGCGTTGCTCTGCTATTGGCAATAGGTGGGTTATATTATCTTGGATCAAATGTCAAAACGGCTATGGTGCCAGACGAGGATATGGGTGTTGTTTTTGTTAATATATCAACCCCTCCTGGTAGCTCTCTTGAGCAAACAAATCGTGCTATGGATGAAATAGAGACAGCTATAGAGGATATTCCAGAGATAAATGTATATACTCGTATTGCAGGTTTCGGTTTCCTTGGAGGTCAAGGGGCATCAAATGGTACCTTTATCGTCAAGCTAAAAGATTGGAGCGAAAGAACTGATAAAGAGTCGGATGTGAAGTCGGTTATTGCTAAGATAAATGCGCGTATTAAGGATGTAACTTCTGCATCAATATTGGTGTTAGCACCACCTATGATACCGGGGTATGGTGTTAGTAGTGGTTTTGAGGTGCATGTTCAAGACCGTAAAGGAGGTACAGTGGAAGAGTTATTTAATGTTACACAACAGTTTTCACAGGCTTTAATGGCACGTCCAGAGGTGGCGCGAGCTTTCTCAACATTCAACCCACGCTATCCACAGTATAGTGTGGAGGTAGATGCTGCTGCCGCTAAGCGAAATGGGGTATCTCCATCAACTATATTGAGTACCTTATCTGGATATATTGGTGGTAACTACGTATCTAATATGAATAAGTTCTCAAGATTATATCGTGTAATGATACAAGCACCGGTTGAGGATAGAACTGATATAAGTTCACTTGACAAGATATATGTGCGTACTGCTTCGGGTGAGATGTCGCCGATATCTCAATATGTTAAGCTAACTAAGGTTTATGGAGCCGAGAATTTAACTCGCTTTAATATGTTTAACTCTATATCTATAAACGGAACGTTGGCTGATGGTTCCTCTACGGGGCAAGCTATCGCAGCGGTTGAAGAGGTGGCTAAAGAGATATTGCCTGTAGGATATGGTTTCGAGTTTGGAGGTATGACACGTGAAGAGTCTACGCAAGGAAACACACAAATATTTATCTATATCATATGTTTGATTTTCGTTTACCTGATACTGTGTGCTTTATACGAAAGTTTCCTTATTCCTTTAGCGGTTATTATGTCGGTACCGTTTGGTATTTTTGGTAGTTTCCTTTTTGCAGATATGTTTGGTCTTACGAATGATATATATATGCAAACAGCACTCATAATGTTAATTGGATTACTTGCTAAGACAGCAATTTTACTTACCGAGTTTGCATCGGAGCGTCGTGCGGCAGGACTCTCAATATCTCAGGCAGCAATGACAGCAGCGCAAATGCGTCTTCGTCCTATCTTGATGACCTCATTAACTATGATAATTGGCATGTTACCTCTTGCCTTTGCATCGGGTGTTGGTGCTAATGGTAACATATCTCTTGGAGTATCAATTATTGGCGGTATGGTTGTGGGTACGTTAGCTCTTGTTTTTGTTGTTCCAGTGATGTTTATTGTGTTCCAAACAATACAGGAGCGTGTTATGCCTAAACGTGTTATTAGTGATGTTAAATAATATGAATATGAATAATATAATAGTAGCACTTTTTGCGGTGCTAACCCTTTCAGGGTGTAATATATATAAAAGCTTTCAGCGAACTAATGAGGCTCCTAATGTGGGAGAGAATCTATATCGCAATGGAGTAGTGGAGGGTGATACTACAACCCTTGCGTCGTTATCATGGCGCGAACTCTTTAAAGATAACCACCTACAAGGTTTGATAGATGAGGCTTTAGAGAATAATAGCAACCTAACAATTGCAAGGCTACGTGTTAATGATGCGGAGGCATCACTTACAGCTGCAAGACTTGCTTTTCTTCCGTCTCTTAGTTTAGCTCCGCAGGGGTCGGCGGCAAATGCCGGGGGTGTTGTGGTACCTTCAACATATAGTATCCCAGTGCAGGCAAGTTGGGAGATAGATATATTTGGGAAATTACGTAATAGCAAAGAGCAGGCTAAAGCAGCTTTAGAGCAGAGCAGGGCTTACGCGCAGGCGGTGCAAACGCAACTCATCGCCACAGTAGCAAATAGCTATTATTCTCTTTTAACTCTTGATAGGCAACGAGATATAAGTATTGAAACCATCAGTAATTGGGAGGAAAATATTCGTATCATGGAGGCACTAAAGCGCAATGGCATGGCTAACGAGGCTGGTGTTGCACAAGCACGCGCTAATAAAATAGCACTTGAGGCTAATCTGGTAACTATCCATAAGCAAATAGAGGAGTTAGAGAATTCAATATGTGCTATATTAGGTAAGGAGTCAGGAAAAATAGTACGAGGAACTCTTGAAGAGCAAACCTTTCCAGAAGAGGTATCTGTAGGAGTGTCTTTGCAGTTGTTATCGAATCGTCCGGATGTTTATCAAGCTGAATACTATCTTGCCCAAATGTTCTATGCAACAAATGAGTCGCGTTCTGCTTTTTATCCATCTATTACGCTCAATGGTTCAGGTAGTTGGTCTAATAATTATGGTGGAACGGTTGTTAATCCAGGTAGTTGGTTAGTAAATGTTGTTGCACAGGCCTTACAGCCGATATTTAATCGTGGAACCCTTAAAGCAAGATTGAAAATAAGTAAATCACAGCAAGAGCAGGCACTTTTACAGTATAAGCAAACTGTTTTGGATGCCGCTAATGAGGTGAATAACGGACTACTTATGTGGCAGTCGGCAAGGAAGCGATTGGTTCTTAATGGGGAGCAACAAAAAGAGTTACAAACCGCACTACGCAGTGCGGAGCTACTAATGAAGCATAGTAGTAGTAACTATTTAGAGGTGTTAACAGCACAAAATACTCTTTTACAAGCGGAGCTTACAGGTGCTACCGATAAATATAACGAGATTCAGGGTGTTATTACACTTTACCGCTCGTTAGGAGGTGGAAAGTAAAAATATTAAAGAGAAATTGTCTCAAAAACATTTTTGTCACTTCCTGAATCGCATAAATACTCACGT
>CAYIZU010000169.1:0-4127 GCA_964367795.1 uncultured Rikenellaceae bacterium
AACCATGGTATCTCATAAGGGGGCAGTTGGACTAATGCAGGTCATGCCAGCAAATACGAGAAGGTGGAATATAACACCAAAAATGCTACACGAACCAGAGATAAGTGTAAGTTGTGCAATACGTCTTATGGAAGAAAATAGAAGGATGCTACGCATTGACGAGGATGATTTAAACGATGATTATATATCTATTATGTTAGCAACATATAATGGTGGATATGGTCATGTATCGGATGCTCGTCGTTTAGCAAAGAAATATAAAGAAGACGATAATAAATGGGAAGTGGTACGTAAATATCTATACAATAAGCGTAAACCGCACTACTATAAACAGACGGATGTTGTCAAAAGTGGAGGATTTCGCTCAACCGAGACAGAGCGCTATGTTAAATTAGTTATGGAGAGGTATAAGAAATACCTTTCCATGTAGGGGGGTACACTATGGGGCAATTATGGCGAATATTTAAGATATTTTTTAAGATTGGTTCACTATCTTTTGGTGGTGGATATACCATGGTGCTTGTCATACAGCGCGAAGTGGTTGAACGCTACAAACTCGTCCATATGATGGAGTTTATGTCAATGTTGGCATTAGCACAATCGGCTCCTGGTCCCTTAGTTGTCAATACAGCTATCATGGTGGGGCATAAATTAAAGGGCATAAGAGGTTCAATAGTGGCAGCTATTGGGGCAATATTACCCTCCTTTTTAGTAATGCTAACCATTGCAATTATTTTTGGAGTTGTGGCAGACAACGAATATTTGAGACGTTTTTTTATGGGGGTGCGTCCTGCTGTATCGGCTCTTATACTCACATCGGTTATACTTTTCGCGCGGAGGTTAAAAGTTTGGAGTTATACTGTAGTACTTGCTACTGCAGCTGCTATTTATTACGGAATTTCACCTTTAATAGTAATAGCTACTGCGATACTTTTGGGCATCATATACACCTTTACAAAAGTGGAGCGCTTCAAACGAAATAATAGAGTAAGAAAGGAGGGAAATATAAGATGATATTTCTTGAATTATACCTCTCTTTCTTCAAAATTGGACTATTTGGCTTTGGTGGCGGGTATGCCATGCTATCATTAATCCAACACGAAACTGTTGTGCGTAATGGTTGGATTAGTGATAGTGGTTTTGCTGATATGGTAGCCATATCACAGATGACACCGGGGCCAATATCAATAAACATAGCAACTTATCTTGGATATAGCGTAACGGATAGCATAATGGGGGCAGTTGTAACAACATTAGGAGTATGTTCACCCTCCATCATCATAATGTTAATTATTGCCTTATTATATAGTAAGTTAAAACGAAATAGATATATTAAAGGTGTTATGAAGGCTTTAGCTCCGGTGGTCGTGGGGCTAATTCTATCGGCGTTTATTGCATTATATACGCCTGAAAATTTTTCGGATTACAAAAGTTATATTATATTTGCAGTAGCATTATTTATGTCACTTGCTAAAGTGCATCCTGTTGCAATTATATCGATGGCAGGTATAGCAGGTATATTATTTTATTAGTATTGATTATGATTTATCCATCAGATTTTGAAATAAAAGTGGGATTCAACCGTATAAGAAAGATGGTTGAGAGTTACTGCGTGACGCGGTTGGCAGCGGAAAAACTAAGCGGCATAAAATTTATGACGGATGTACGTCAAGTGCGTACTATGTTACGACAAACCAATGAAATGAAAACCATTGTTATGTTAGAGAGTGATTTCCCTAATGATGGTTTTGTTGATACGTTATACTTTATTAATAAGGTGGCTATTGATGGTGCTTATCTTTTGCCTGAGGAGTTAGGAGCCCTTAGAAATTCATTGTCAGCAGTGAATGGATTAGTACGATTCTTCGACCGTAAAAGAGGGAACTACCCCACCCTCGCTAAAGCAACCGATAAGGTGGATAGCTTTCCAAATATTGTTAGTGATATTAATCGAATTATTGATTCAAAAAATGAAGTACGAGATAATGCCTCGCCAGAGCTTGCTCGGATAAGAGGAGAGATAGCATACAGTGAGCGTGAAGCATCAAAACGACTACACTCAATACTTCGGAAAGCTATAAGCGATGGCATTGTTGACGAGGATACACAAATAGCTATAAGAGATGGTAAGGGCGTTATCCCCGTTACAGCAGCCAATAAGAAGAAGATTAGAGGGTATATACAAGATGAGTCTGCAACAGGACGCACCTCATTTATTGAACCTCAAGAGGTGATGGAGCTAAATAATCAACTACGAGAGCTCCGGTATAGTGAAAAGCATGAAGTGGTGCGCATATTGATAGCTTTTACTGAAGAGATACGCCCTTATAGTGATGCACTAACTAAAAGTGCACATTTTATTGCTGCAATAGATTTAATTAGAGCAAAATCAAGAGTTGCCATTGATATGCGAGCAGGTATGCCCATTGTTGATAGTGATAAGATTATTAATATACGTGAAGGACGTCACCCTCTTTTAGAGAAAAACCTACGTAAGGAGGGGAAAGATATAGTACCATTAAATATGCGTCTTACGCCAGAAAAGCGGATACTTGTTATATCCGGACCTAATGCAGGAGGCAAATCGGTTTGTCTAAAAACAATGGGATTATTGCAATATATGATACAAATGGGACTACTAGTTCCTATGAATGAGAATTCGGAGATGACAGTTTTTTCTAAACTCTTCATTGATATAGGCGACCAACAATCAATTGATAATGACCTTAGTACATATAGCTCTCACCTTGCGAATATGAAACAGATACTTCGTAGTGGCGATGTTGACTCACTGGTACTTATTGATGAGTTTGGAACAGGTACGGAGCCTGCACTGGGAGGGGCTATTGCAGAAGTGGTACTACAAAGAATTGAAAACAAGGGTGCGTATGGCATTATAACAACCCACTATTCGAATATAAAATATTATGCAGCAAACTCCGAAGGGGTTATTAATGGAGCTATGGAGTTTGATGTCCATAAAATAGAGCCTCTTTTTCGTCTTGAGATGGGAAAGCCGGGTAGTTCATTTGCTTTTGAGATAGCTCGAAAAATTGGTCTACCAGAAGATTTAGTTAGAGCGGCTGAGGGCAAGATTGGCGACAGCAGAATCAATATAGAGAGGCAACTACGTCAAATTGCACGAGATAAAAGCTATTGGGAGAATAAACGTGATAATATCAGGCAAAGCGAACGACGATATGAGAAAGCAGAGAAGGAGTATGAAGAGCTATTAAGCCAGCTCAAAGAGCAGAAACAGGAAATATTACGTAAAGCACGTGAAGAGGCAAAGGCTCTGATTTCAAAAACTAATAGCGAAATAGAACGAACAATTAAAGAGATAAAGGAGGCAGAGGCTGAACGTAATAAAACAAAAGATATACGTGAGCAATTCAATACCTTTGTAGAGGAGATTGAAAACACTGAAAGTGACCCAGATATTGAGCGCAAGATAGAACAAATACGTGCTCGAAAAGCAAGGAAAGAGCAGCGTCGTAGTGAGAAAAAAAAGGAGAGTATTAACATTAAACCCATAGAACTGCAAATCCCTAAGGTTGGTGATAGTGTCAAAATGGCAGGGCAGACGGTTGTGGGTAAGGTTATAGAGATAAATAAAAAGAGGGCGCAGGTGGCTTTTGGTACCATTAACACAACAGTCGATATATCGAAATTGGAAATTGTCGCTGAAGGTGAAGTGAAAAAGCATACCACCTTTGCCAATGATATTAATAAACATGTCTACAGCGTACAGGATAAACGGTTAAGTTTTAAAAGCGATATTGACCTACGAGGAGCACGTGTAGAGGAGGCTTTAGAAAAGGTGCGTGACTTAATTGATAATGCTATAATGCTGGGAATACGCGAAGTACGTATACTTCATGGTAAAGGTACCGGTGCGCTAAAAGAGGAGATACGTAAATACTTGCGTACCCAACCGAACGTTACGAAAATTGTGGATGCACATGTTGAAATGGGGGGTGCTGGCATAACGGAGGTATCACTTGAAATATAAATAATCGAAGGTTACAATGATGCCAAAAATGGTTGATAATACCCTTTTAATATATTGAGATAGTACTGTCCGATAAAATATTTTGCGTACAAAAATTAGGGCAGATTTCCGAATA
>CAYIZU010000170.1:0-4122 GCA_964367795.1 uncultured Rikenellaceae bacterium
ATAGCCATAAGCAATAGCCGATAACTCTTCAATAGTGAAATTGCTATCCGTCATCATAACTTGAAAACTATTCACATAAATATCTGTTATATCACCTATCATTAAGATAGTCTGCTGCACCTTACGTGCATCTTTAACGAGGTTATTAACTTTACGTAGTGCGTCGTACCACTGCTTACCTTGCTCGTATAACTTTTTGGTTTCCTTAAAGTTGTTAATCATATTTGATGCGGTGGTAGAGGTCTCAATAACATTTTTTGTGGTGTTAATAATACTCTGCGCTAAGTTGCCTGGGTCGAATGTTACCCATTGTGCTTGCGCCTTACCGATACCTATAATAGATATAAAGGCAAGTATTAAAATTTTCATTCTCATATTTTCCTGCGTTTTTCGCCAGCCATAAGGCTTATTGCGAGTTCATAATTTCCGTTTAGCTCCTCTGTGCGCTTCTGTACCTCCAACTTCTCAACCTCTTCGGTGGTATATGAAAAATACTCTTCTGCACTAACCTCTGTTGCATATACTGCCGATTGACTTCCCCCAAGTCCAATCCATACCTCTTTATAGTGTCGAGAGTTGTCGTTTGATAGGTTAATCGAGAGAACTTGCGCTTTCTCTTTATCCGTTAAGCCTAACATATTTTGGATGGCATCAAACTTATTCATATACTTACGTTGGTCGAGCAGTATCTTGCAGTCGGAGTTATTGATAATAGCATCCTTAACAATAGGCGATGCGATAATATCATCTACCTCCTGAGTTACCACAATAGCCTCTCCATAAAACTTTCGTACGGTTTTATATAGATATTGTAGATAGCTTGCCATCGACGGTGAGGCAAGAGCTTTCCAAGCCTCTTCGCATATCAACTGCTTACGTACACCTTTAAGTCGTCGCATCTTATTAATAAATGTTTCCATTATAATAATGGTGACTATTGGAAAGAGCTCCTTGTTATCCTTAATACTATCTATTTCGAAGACTATAAAGCGTTTAGATAGTAAATCTATATTCTTATCCGAGTTAAGTAAGAAATCAAAACGACCACCACGATAGTACTGAGTTAGTGTTATTAGAAAATTATCAATATTAAAATCCTCTTTCTCTACCTTAATAGCTCGCTCCTCTAACTCCTTGCGGTACTCGTCACGCATAAACTCATAGAAAGTGTTGAAGTTTGGGGTTATAGTGCGGTTTGCCCTTATTTTATTAATATAGGCTGTTACGGCACTACCTAACTCCCCCGACTCTGTCTTTGTTACACGGTCATCATCACTCTTCCATAGGGTTAGTAGTAAGGTCTTTATACTATCCTTTTTCTCTACATCAAAAACATAGTCGTCGGTGTAGAATGGATTGAAACTAATTGGATTATCTTCGGTATAGGTATAGTAGAGACCATCTTCGCCATTACTCTTGCGGTTTATCATATTACAAAGCCCCTGATAACTGTTACCTGTATCAACCAGCACTACATGTGTGCCTTGTTCGTAGTACTGCCTAACGAGGTGATTCATAAAGAATGATTTACCACTACCTGATGGACCTAACACAAACTTATTACGGTTAGTGATAATGCCCTTTTTCATTGGCAAGTCCGATATATCAATATGCAGTGGTTTACCTGTTAGTCGGTCTACCATCTTAATACCAAATGGTGAAAGGCTACTTTTATAGTTGGTCTCCTCTGAGAATAAACATACTCCTTGCTCAATAAATGTATAAAAACTCTCTTCGGTTGGGAAGTCGGCAGCATTACCTGCTATACCTGCCCAATATAGAGTTGGGACATCTACTGTATTGTGGCGAGGTTTACATCCCATTAGTGCTAATCCACTACCTACCTCATTTTTTATTTGTGTTAGCTCCTCTCGGTTATCGCTCCACGCCATCACATTGCAATGTGCGCGTACCGATGTTAAGCCCAGCGAGTGTGCTTCGTTAAGGTATTGATCTATCCACTCCTTATTAATTTGATTAGCACGAGAATAGCGACTAAGAGAGTGCATATTTTTAGCGGCTTTCTCAAACTTCTGTAAATTAGCTACACTGTCATCAATAAAGATATATTGGTTCGTTATATGGTTACAGTTAAGGAGTAAGCCAATAGGCGATGCAAACGATAATCTGCAATCACTTCTATCGGTTGATAGTTTCTCGTAGCGAATATCAGTACTCACAAAGCTCGGCATATCTTCTATGTCTGATAAGGTGTGTAGGCAGAGTATATTATCCCCTATCTTCATTTCCTCAGCCTTTAAAGATATATCTTTTAGTGTGGTGGTATCTGTTTGGGATAGCGAAAAATATTTCTCGATTATCCCTGCGCTACTATCCGTGCCTACTATCTCTTCTTCCGTTAGACGAGTGAGTGATACCATACCGCTCTCGTTAATGATAGTTTCGAACTGACCAACGCACTCAATAAACATATTGATAGCTGCTTGGTTCTGCATCTCCTTTGGCACTAAAGTACCACGGCATAGTGTTGAGAAATTACTCTGCTGTCTACTTCGCTCCTTTGTGGTCTTAGTAAGAAACAGGTAACACGAGTGGTTAAGAAATGGTCGCTCGTTAAAGTGTCTCTCGAAAGCATTACTCAGAAAGCTCTTATCTCCACCCACTTGTGGCTCATAGCTCTCTTTAGTGAACCAATCTTGCTTATGCACTACAACATAGTTTGGTAGCACCTTGATAGCCTTTACCCAAGCAGAGTGGATAGCCTCATATTCGGCAGAGGTAACGGTATATAGTTCGGGTAGCGATACCTTAAAGCCAATAGTTACATCGGCATCTTTACTTATGATACAGCCATTCTCTACTGCTAACAGCGGAAATTTACTCTCTAAGGTTGTGGCTTTTAATATGTTTCTCATACTTATGTTTAAATAATTTTGGTGTTTTACGTCGGTTAATAATATATTTAGGGTGGTAACTGCGTGCTTGTCGTTTCATCAATCCATATTCGCCATATTTAGTATTGAGTGAAAAGGTTTGCCACACTATTAGCGACGCACCTATCACTCCAATACCAATACAGATAACTTGTGGAACACCTATTAAATATAGTATGACGAACAGAACAAAAACAGCTAATAGTCCGCCACAGAATATATATAGATATTGAGATTTCAACCCTTTAAACTCAACCGAACGCCCAATTCCTTTGTTAATTGAGTATTCAGCCATAACATTACAGGAAGAATGAACGTAGGATGGTTGCAGCAACAATCAAGAATATACACGCCCCGAACCACGATGCTGCGGTTTTTGAGGTATCTTGGTCGCCAGAGCTGAATTTGGAGTACACTTTAACTCCTCCTATCAGACCTACTACTGCACCAATAGCGTATATTAATTTCGTGATTGGGTCGAAATACGAAGTGACCATCGAGGTAGCTTCTGCTATACCTGCCGAGCCGTTACCTTGTGCAAATGCACTTGTGCTGGCAACGATAAACATTGCCATCATAAATATTTTTTTTCTTGTCATAAATGGATTTAGCGGTTGACTTTATAAGTGTTATAAAGTCGGGTTATTACTATGTTAATTAAAGAAAGTGCATATCTTAACGGTAGTCCGTCAGCCATAGTCTCTTCTCATAGTTTCTAATAATTAATTATTAAACAAAATTGCGTATATCAAAATCAGCAATATCTTTAGGTAGCTCAAAAGTGGAGTGTGGGTTTGTCTCTTTATAGAATTTAGTTAGATGAAAAGTAATAAGTTTGTCTATACTATCATCTATCTCTTTAGAGCCATATCGCAACTGCTTCTCTATCTCTGTTCCAGCAAGGCGATTAAACACATCGCCTGCTTTGGCTTTATCAGCATCGGATGACGCTCTCTCTCTTGCTACTTTACAAGCAAAATCCATCTCCTCATACATTACCGCTTGAGCCTGATGCTCGGTACTTATCCCATACTCTTGTAACTCCCTCTCCTCCTCACCTAAATCTATCGGCTCATCTTTTTTATACTCCTCTTCACACTCTATATTCATCGGCTCGTTTATAGTACCAAACATCGCATCAATATCACCATCTTTTGTTGCCTCTTTATCCTCTCTTATAGGCTTAGGCTCAACACTCTTTTTTGCCTCTTCTGCGTTATCGGGAGCA
>CAYIZU010000171.1:0-4097 GCA_964367795.1 uncultured Rikenellaceae bacterium
ATTAAAATAGACGATGATATACTTTTTGTGCAAGATACGATAGGTGGCACCAATATTTACAATCGCTCTAACCTATCAGAGGGTGGAGAGATTATTGTTAACCAGCTGGCATCAATTATAGTGAGTAAAGATAACTATGATATTATCATCCGCGAATATGTCACTGTTGACAATCCCAAAATTGACTATCAACCCAAAATGATGCTTAAAGGTATGGATAAAGTATCTATAGAGGCAGTCTCTTCTGTTTTAGATAAACTTATTGAAGAAAAATTATTGACTTATGTTGTTCCTGAAATGAAAGAGGTAGAGGTAGATACATCAAGTTTTGTTGAAGGGGTATCTATGATTGATGCAAAAGAGTTATATAGGCAAGATAGTATCAACGCTGTTAAGGTGGCGATTGAACGCAAAAATGCACACATTGCACAAACAGCAAAGTTTTTAGATCAGAAGACAATAGCAGAATATAATGGCGAGGATAGAACTACTCTTATAATGAAAGAGTTAATGAAATCTTGCTACGATAAGTTGGGTTCAAATAATATATCTAAAGATGCTACGTATCGTAAACAATCTAAAGTTAGTAATAGCTATAGTGGCATAGAGATAATTTTTATACCTAACAGGAAAGAGCTATATAATAACATAAAAAAGGAGTAATAATATGACAAAATACAAGCGTGTTTTGCTTAAGCTTAGTGGTGAGTCGTTGATGGGTGATGATAGTTATGGTATCAATAGTACTGTTGTTGCCTCTTATGCAGAGCAGATAAAAGAGGTGGTTAATAATGGGTGCGAGGTAGCTATTGTTATAGGAGGTGGAAATATCTTTCGTGGACTTAGCGGTGTAAAGAGTGGATTTGATAGAGTAAAAGGAGATCAGATGGGCATGTTAGCAACTGTCATTAACTCTATTGCCCTCAACTCATATCTTGACACTATTGGTGTTAAATCGGTAGTCTTAACATCTATTGCCATGTCGCCAGTGGGAGAGCATTATACGAAAAATCGTGCTTTAGAGTATTTATCTAAAGGATATGTTGTTATTGTTGCAGGGGGTACTGGTAACCCATTTTTCACAACTGATACAGCATCTGCTCTTCGTGGTGTTGAGTTAGAGGTTGATGTTATGCTTAAAGGAACTCGTGTTGATGGGGTTTATACTGCCGATCCTGAAAAAGATAAAAGTGCTGTCAAATATGATAATATAACCTTTGATGAGGTGTATAGTAAGGGGTTAAAGGTTATGGATTTAACCGCTTTTACTATGTGTAAAGAGAATAACCTACCCGTCATTGTATTTGATATGGACACCGTTGGTAATCTATCAAAAGTGATTAGAGGTGAAAAGATAGGTACTATAGTTTCGAATGAATAATTTTTAATAATTTAATATATAAATATTATGGTAGAGCCTAAGGAAATTTATGGTTTATTAGAAGAGAAGGGCGATAAGTGTATATTGCACCTTGAAGAGGTACTTGCCGCTATACGTGCAGGCAAGGCGAGTGTTAATATGTTAAATGGTGTATTGGTTGAGAGTTATGGCACACAAATGCCCATTGACCAAGTATCAAGTGTTACGGTACCTGATAGTAAAACTGTACTCATTCAGCCATGGGATAAAACTCTGATTAGAGTTATCGAAAAGGCTATCATTGATTCTAATCTTGGTGTTACGCCATCGAATAATGGAGATATGATACGTCTTACATTACCTCCTGTTACTGAGGAGCGTAGGAAGGATCTTGTTAAGCAAGCTAAGAGCGAAGGCGAAAATACGAAAGTTACTATCCGTAATGTGCGTCGCGATGCTATTGAGATGTTTAAAAAGGCTAAGAAAGATGGTATGGGCGAAGATATGGTAGCCGATGGAGAGGCGCAAGTACAAAAGATTGTTGATAACTGTGTTAAAACAGTAGATAATATGGTGTCAGCAAAAGAAAAAGACATAATGACTGTTTAATAAGTCGATTTTTTCTTTAAAGTCTGCCAAAATGGCAGGCTTTATTGCTTATTATGCGTTGGCATACTTTTAGAGTAGCAGGAGATAATGTTTAACAATTAAAAAAAGATATTTTATGAAAATTAAACCTTTAGCAGATAGAGTATTAGTTAAGCCAAAGGCTGTGGAAGAGAAAACAGCAGGTGGTATTATTATCCCAGACACAACAAAAGAAAAACCTCTTGAAGGTATTGTTGTTGCGGTAGGAAATGGAACAAAAGATATAACAATGGAGGTTGCAGAGAACGACTCTGTTCTTTACGGTAAATATTCGGGTAGTGAAGTAACCGTTGATGGTGAAAGCTATCTTATAATGAAACAAAATGATATTTTAGCTATTATTAAATAATAAAGTCATGGCAAAGGAGATAAAATTTGATATAGAGGCTCGCGAAGCATTAAAAGCGGGCATTGATAAATTAGCCAATTCGGTAAAAGTAACACTTGGTCCTAAAGGGCGCAATGTTGTTATAGATCGGAAATATGGAGCACCACACATAACAAAAGATGGTGTTACGGTGGCTAAAGAGATAGAGTTAGAGGATACTTTTGAGAATATTGGTGCACAGATGATTAAAGAGGTAGCATCGAAAACAGCAGATGATGCTGGTGATGGTACAACAACTGCGACACTTCTCGCACAATCTATTATAAGTGTTGGATTAAAAAATGTAACTGCTGGTGCAAGCCCAATAGATTTAAAAAGAGGTATAGATAAAGCTGTAAGTGCTGTTGTATCGTCACTTAGAGAGCAAAGTCGCGAAGTTGGTAATGATATAGATAAAATAGAGCAGGTTGCAACTATATCGGCTAATAATGATAACTATATCGGTAAGCTTATTGCCGAGGCTATGGAGAAAGTAAAAACCGAAGGTGTTATCACTGTTGAGAGTGCTAAGGGTACTGAAACATACGTAGATGTGGTTGAAGGAATGCAGTTTGACAGAGGATATATCTCTCCTTATTTTGTTACCGATACAGAGAAGATGGAGGGTGTATTAGAGCAACCTTACATATTGATAACGGACAAGAAGGTATCTACAATGAAAGATTTACTACCTGTTTTAGAGCCTGTTGCTAAAAGTGGTGGTTCACTTCTTATTATAGCAGAAGATGTTGATGGTGAGGCATTAACAACTCTTGTAGTTAATAAGATACGTGGTACTATAAAGATAGCTGCTGTTAAAGCACCGGGATTCGGTGATAGACGTAAAGAGATGTTGCAAGATATAGCTATCTTAACAGGTGGTACTGTTATTAGTGAAGAGGTAGGGTTAACTTTAGAGCAAGCTACAATGGAAATGCTTGGTAGAGCCGACAAGGTCACAATGAATAAAGATAAAACTATCATCGTTGATGGCAGAGGAGATAAAGGTGTTATTTCTGAAAGGGTGGCACAGATTCGATCGCTTATTGCATCTTCGACAAGTGACTACGATAAAGAAAAACTACAAGAGAGATTAGCTAAGCTTGCTGGTGGAGTAGCTGTACTATATGTTGGAGCTGCGAGCGAGATGGAGATGAAAGAGAAGAAAGATAGAGTTGATGATGCTCTTGCAGCTACTCGGGCAGCTGTTGAAGAGGGTATAATACCAGGTGGTGGAACTGCCTATATTCGTGCTATTAACACTCTTGATAACTTAAAAGGAGATAATAACGATGAGCAAACAGGTATCGCTATTATTAAAAGGGCTATTGAAGAACCATTACGTCAAATTGTTGCCAATGCAGGAGGCGAGGGTAGTGTTGTGGTACAAAAAGTTCGTGAGGGAGAGAGTGATTTTGGATATAATGCGCGTAACAATGAATACGTTAATATGTTCAATGCTGGTATTATCGATCCAACGAAAGTGACACGAGTGGCACTTGAAAACGCAGCATCTGTTGCATCAATGTTCCTGACCACTGAGTGTGTTTTAGCTGATATTACGGAGGTAAATCCAATGACAGGTGCTATGCCACAAGGTGGTATGATGTAATAAAAGTAGTTTGATGAAAATGTTTTCATCAGCTATTTTTTACCATTATACCTTTATAAAGGGGAATTCGCAAAACTATATTAGAACTGTAATTCAATTAGTTACAACCT
>CAYIZU010000172.1:0-660 GCA_964367795.1 uncultured Rikenellaceae bacterium
ACCATGGTTAGAGTACGACTACACCACCTCGACAAATGAGGGTATAATTAATGGTATGTACACTACCCTATACAATATCATAGCTCAAGCAAATCTTGTACTTGATAACCTAAAGCTAAAAGGTAATAATATAAAACATGAACGCGACAGGAATCTTATTAAAGCTGAGATGCTTGCCCTTCGCGCCTATTGCTACCTTGATATTCTTCGCCTATTTGGCCAGTTACCAAAAGATGGTACTAAGAGTGTGTCTCTTCCATATAAAGAGGAGGCAACAAAAGATTTAATTACCTACAGTAACTACGATGAGTTCACTTGAAAGAGATTTAAACGAGGCAGAAGTGCTTTTTAAAGAGTCTGATCCTATATTTGATTACACTTTTGCTGAAACAGATAATATTGATAATGAATATATTGACACATATTATATGTTCCGTCGATATCGTATGAATTACTATGCTGTAAAGGCTGTTCAAGCTCGTTTTTATAACTACATAGGGAAAGAGCAATTAGCATATCAAGCAGCAATAGATATTATTAATGCTAAAGATAAGAATGGTAATCCTGTAATAACATTAAGTGGAAATGATGAGTTAGATAACTACTATTTAACACTTCCTCGCGAAGCCCTTTTTGCTATCAATATGGGGGGTGCACTTG
>CAYIZU010000172.1:670-1182 GCA_964367795.1 uncultured Rikenellaceae bacterium
TAATATCGGATGATTTATATGAGGCACTAACGGATAACATCGATGCAAGTCATAATAGAAGAAAGATATGGTCGCAATCGTCAAGCTGGGGTCCTGCTCGTTTCCATAAATACGACCAAACGCCAAAAGAAAGTATGCATGATGACGCTAACATGTATCTGCTGCCAACAATTCCAGGAATAAGGTTATCTGAGTGCTATTTAATAGCAATGGAGCATGCATCTGATTTAACAACACTAAACACTCTATATATTGAGTATATGAGAGCACGGGATGTAAATACAACTGGATTTAGTGATATTTCAGATTTCCAAAACGAAAACACTATATTATCGGAGTATCGTTTAGAGTTTATTGGTGAGGGACAGATGTTTTTCCAATATAAGCGCTTAAAAGTTAAGAATATTACAGGTTTTAGTGGCGATATGAATGATGACAGATACATTCTCCCTATACCAAAAAGCGAGTACGAGAAGAAACAATAATTAAAATTTAAAATTATGATTAAACAA
>CAYIZU010000172.1:1192-4050 GCA_964367795.1 uncultured Rikenellaceae bacterium
GGAGGAATTAATACCTTATAACAACGAGCAAAATGGCATAGGTTTCTTCTATGATGAAGATACAAGTATTCCTATGGTGGGTGATATGCCTGATTCTACCCTTTACTACACATTTATCTACGAGAAATCTGATAGGGCCGAAGTTATAATTACACTGGAAACACTTGGGTTTGTTGTTAACCACGATAGAGAGGTGGTCTTAGAGCAGGTGCCAGCTGGTGAAGGATTAACGGATGCCAAGGCAGGTGTACACTACGTTGCATTTGACGATCCATCAATGAAGGGCAAATTCACTCTTAAGGCTAATCAAACAAAAATAGATATTCCAATAACCTTCATTAAAACGGCGGATATGGAGAATCAAAGGTTCTATCTTAGGTTAAAAGTTAAGAAGAACGAGCATTTTGAAGCAAGTTTCAATACTCATGCGGCACGTACCATTGAGGTTTCGAATATTGTGGTAGAGCCTAAAGAGTGGGATGAACAAAGGTTTCTTTGGGCGGGCGACTATGGGCCTGTCAAATACCGCTTTATGTTAGACAACTCCGACTTTATATCAGAGGAGTGGTGGGAAAAGAACTTTACCGAGGCTAACATAACCTATGGAAAATACATAGCACGCTACTTTACAGATAAACTCATCCTACATAATGCAGAGAGGAAAGCTAATAATAAAGGCCCATTAAGTGAAAAATTAGAGAATGGCGATGATGGTGCCCCTGTTCAGTTTGATGGCTTAGATTATGAATAATAAATTATAAAAAAAATAAAGATGAAACGAAGCATAAAATATTTAGTTTACCTATTCATAGCCTCAATGTTTGTCAGCTCATGCTATGGAGATAAAGGAAGTTATGAATATAAGGATATGGAGGTTGTAGAAATCTCCGATATAACCAATTACTACTCTGTAATATTGAATAGCACTATTTTGGAAATAAAGCCCACTATTGAGGGAATTGCTGAAGATGGATTAACATATGAATGGAGTATCTACGAAATTCCTGTGTCGGAATATGGTGATGTAAATTTCCCTGCGACTATTATTGGTACTGAAAAAGAGCTATCATGGAGTGTTAACGCCGCTCCAAAAGATTATAAGTTAAGATTCAAAGCCACTGCCAAGGATGGTAGATTTTGGGATAAAGTGGTGGATATTACCGTGGGTACAGAGTATTCGCAAGGTTTGTATATATTCAAAGAAATAGATGGCGGTAGTGATGTTGACATATATAAATGGTGGGATAATATTGAGCTAAAAGATGTCTTCAAAGCAGCAAATGGAGAACGTATCAGTGGTAGTCCAAAGAGTTTCTCACAGTTAAGAAGCTACCCATATATCAAAAGTGCAGCTGAAGGACTTGTGCTCGGACACTTCATTGTCCCTGCCACGGATCAAGAGGTAAATATTATTAACACCTCTGACTTCAGTATACATACTAACGATATTTCAGAAAAATTCTATGATCCATCATTAGCATCGGGATTAGAAGTGGAATATTTCACAATGGGAGAAATGTATCAAGGGTTTATTGCTAACGGTAAGTACTACGGCAGTATAAACTCTCCATATGTTCCAGGAGATG
This sequence comes from uncultured Rikenellaceae bacterium, assembly GCA_964367795.1. Classification (GTDB taxonomy): domain Bacteria; phylum Bacteroidota; class Bacteroidia; order Bacteroidales; family Rikenellaceae; genus JADFUS01. The sequence goes on from CAYIZU010000172.1 coordinate 2,779, forward strand.
GCATGTACGGCTACCACACAATGGTTAATAAAGACCCAGATATTGCCTACGAAATGCATCCATCTATTGCAATAAGTGCAAACGGTTTTCTTGCTTTTGATAATGTGACTAATAGCTTTATTTCGTTAGGGTCACTTGGTGATGAGATAGTATTCAGAGCATATGAACCTACATTCACTTACGACCATAACAATTTAACTGATTTGGAACTTATCTACATGGGTGATAACATCAGTGGAGATCAAATGAGCGTATTAGCTGTAATGAAAAAGAGCGATAATAGCGGTTTGAAAATATATGAACTCCTACCAGAAAATATGACAACATCACGTTGGGTTCCTAGAGGAGCCCCGACTATAAATATCTATGAGTTACCAAGCAGTCACTCTCTTAATAATGCTACTAAATTTGCTTCTAACAAGAAAGGGGCAGCTGCAATCTATTATCAAGTAGGGAATGATATATACGCATATAATCCAGCATCCACCAATGAACCTAAGAAGCTAACATTCTCAGGTATAGATGCATCGGCAGAAGTGACAAATTTTGGAACAATGTTCAGAGATTTAACACCTCACAATTTTAATTATTTCTATGTATCAACATATAGTGGAGGTAAGTATAAAATTTGTATGTATGAGATAGTTGGAGGTGAGCCAGTAGGAGAACCAAAACTCACATTCAGTGGAGATGGTAAGGTTGCTAAGGTTCAATTCGTGAGTTCAGATCACTCTAACGATGACACATCGTGGGGTAAGTATTCAATTGAATATTAAGCTCATTCGATAGATTCGGATTCTTAGAGGTCGTATCGAATTATTTCGAGGCGACCTCTTTTATGAGATATTTGTATCAAAATTTCAGGGCAATGATGCCAAAAATAGTTGGTAGAAATTAAAAAATATAAGTTATCTTTGCGTTTTAAAGTTGAGGCTTGAAACAAGCTCTGCTGGAGAACAACTTGCGAGAAATAGGCTTTATGGTTATATGATAGAAAAGGAGTTCCATAGCGGTTCTCCTTTTCGTTTTTCTATCGGCAATCTCTATGTCTAAGAAAATATCACATTCTTTACACTTAAAGCGTTGCATATTTGCTTGCTTCCCCCACCTTATTACATTGAGACTGCCGCATGCCCAGCAGCGGGTTTTTCGAACTGTTTTTTCTTCCGTTTTTGACATAAAAAATGAGGCTGTCTCGAATTATTTCGAGGCGGCTATTTTTATTAGAAATTTGTATCAAAATTCAGTTTTGGTGCTTCGTGATGAGTATAA
>CAYIZU010000173.1:0-4035 GCA_964367795.1 uncultured Rikenellaceae bacterium
AGTGTTTTAGAATGCCTCCTAAGTGTTCTACGCATTTAACTTCTCCATCAGTTACAATTTGCGATGGAGACGTTAATAAACTGTGACCCAAACTTTGATGCGGTCGCAGAGTGTTATAACCAATATAGTAAATATTGACTAATTAGTCAATAAAACTGGTAACCTTTTATATTTTGTTACGTTTACAAAGTAGAAAAGCAATAAAACTTAAAACTAATAATTGGAGATTAAAAATGAGTAAAGAAAATGTAAAAAATTTTATTGAAATGGCCGCAAATGACGATAATATTATCGCTGAGCTAAAAGCAATTAAAACAATCGAAAATGAAGTAACTGCGATCAATGCATTAGTTGAACTAGGTAAAAAATATGGTTATGAATTTACTGTAGAGGAATTAGCTCAATTCAATGCTCAAAAAAATATAAACGAGCTTTCAGAAGAACAGTTAAATAGCATCGATGGTGGAGGTGCTGGAGTTTATAATAGATTATTGGTCGGAATAATAGAAAATATTTTTGGCATATTTAAGAATAAACTTTAACTAAATTAAAACGTGGAGCATTCGTAAAATCATTAAGCATTTTACACTCTCAGATAAAACTATCTAAAACTCCACTTTCTCAACTAGCAAAACTCACCGATTAGCTGTACATTTTGGTTTAACAAAACGGAGGACTTTATGGCTAATCGAACAGCTATGACATTCAAAAAACTCAATAGCTTTATTAAAGATGTTGAAACTGGTAACATTAAAGAGTTGCTTGAGAAATTGCAGGCTATGTAGGAGTATCAAGCTGAGAAGCTTGATACTTATGAAGAGAAAATTCAAAAGCTAACGGGCAAGACACGTCCAAGTTTGAACGACTCTGATAAGCGTAGACTGGCTCACAAAGGTAAAATGCTTAACGTTCATATCTTATCAACCATTGAGCCAACGTGATTGGTTAGTACCGTTCGTGGTTGGCTCAATGCCTTAGCTATTTATACTAAGGTTGCCGTGTAGATTAGCTTGCTGTTGTTTTCTGATAACTCTACACTTACACTCCAGTTGCTGTTTGTGGCTGCACTGCCTCCTATTACGCCTGTTAGTGTGGTGTTGTCTATTTGGACTGTGAACTCATCGCCTGCTAAAGATTCTAACGACTCTAGCTCTGAATTTAAAAATTCAAAACTACTACTAGATATTAAGTCGTTTAAGTCTAACTCTAAAGAGGCTGTGCCAAAATCAGCTAAACCTGTCAGGTTTAAACTCGAGTTTTCGTCAAAGATGATTTTTTCAAAGCCTGATAACTCACTTGTTACATCTATACTGCTATCTTCTAACGTCAAAGTTGAATTATTAATCTTGCTAGACACTCCGTCGCCAGATAGCGTTGAAGCTCTTAACGTTGCACCCACAAAGTTGATAGTCGAAACCATGTTTAAAGAGTCACTATTATCTCCACCACGAATATGTAGCACCGAGCCTAACGCTTGAGTCCAGCTTCCACTAATTGTAACTGTCGACGTGCCAACAGAGGTTTCGCCTCCGCCTTGGGCCCAACCACCACCAAAGACGTATAGCGTTGAGTCTAATGTTTGAATTAAGCTATCTAAGGTTAAATTGGCAGAGTCAACGCTATAGTTTGCGTCGCTTCCCCAAGCTCTTCCACCTGCGTAGACTACGCTTGTTCCGTTGAATGTAGTAGCTGAAATGCTCATATTTGCCTCAAGAGCGTTATGTGTTACTGAGCCAGCTGTATCGACACTATAATCATAAGCAAAGCCGCCGCCGAAAATAAAACTTTTGTCAAGAACTATTGAGTTATTTATTGTTAGGTTTGAAGCTCCTGTTTGAGTATAACTATAGTTTTCGCTTCCTGTTCCTGCTACACGAGCACCTCCGTAACCTATTAATGATAAATCGTCGCCTATTGTGCTAGCTGAAATCGTCAGTGAGCTGTTGCCCATGTTGCCGTTGATTGTTCCACCACCAAACTCGTATTTAATGGTAGAGCTTTCAACCGTTGCAGTTGAATTTGTTACACTGCCATTACTAACGAATAGATAGTTAGAAGTTGAACTTGCAACTTGAATTGTTACATCGCCAATAATATCTGCACCTACACTACCGCCATAAATGGCATCTACTGTACTGTTTTGTACATCCAGATAAACATTGCCAGTTAGTGCGGCTGCGTTATTGCCTCCAATTACATCGAGGGTTGCTTTATTGATATTTTGTACTGAGCTGTAAACATTTTTAGTTGTAGTAACATCTGTGCCGCCATAGAATCTATTAGCTTCAGTTGCATCTAATAGTGCTGATATGCCATCGCCATATACAGTGTTGGTTGTTTCAGAATTTATAATTAGCTTCTCTGGTATAAAAGAGCTTGTTGCTTCATAAAATGGGTTATCGATAACTCTGCTTGCCTCAACTGCATATAGATCCAAATTGCCGTTAGCGTCTTGGAAATATTGTGTAACATACATATTATTTGAAACAGTTATCGCCTTACCGTCGAACCAGTTAGTTGAGTTGGCATCAAAAACTAGAGCCTTGCCACCAACAAAGTTGAATTTTGAGCTGTCGATAACGATAGTGCCAGCGTTATAGATAGTATCGCTCTGCGTGCTTAAAGTGACCACGCCAGTTATGGAGAGAGTGCCTGAGTTGTAGATTGCTCCGCCTGAAACAGTGGCAGTGTTGCCGGTAAATGTAGAGACTCCAAGTACAATGGTTTGCTTATTGTTTATTGCCCCACCATATTCGGCAGTGTTCGCACTGAAAGTGGTGTTTTCGGCTATCGTTAAAGTGCTAGTGCCATCGTAATCGATTCCGCCGCCTTGATATTTAATTGTGAGAAAAACATCTCCAACTGCTGTTATTCTACCGCCAGCATTTAGCTCGGTATCAGTTGCGCTGCCTCCATCAGCAACGAACATTGCGGCACCTGAATATAATTTAGTGTTGCCTACTGAACCACCAGAGTAGACATACATGGTGTCGCCACTGGTTAAACTTTGATCAAGAACAGGTGTATTTGCACTGTATGTAGTGCCATTTATCGTCCATACTACAAGAGCAATCACTTTTAGATTTAAGTTTAAGTTGCCAGTAGAATCTAAACTTAATGTGTAGGTGTAGTTGCCCACGGTAACGTTACCGCCTACGTTAAGGGTTTCGCCGTTAATGGTTATAGATTTAGAGGCAAAATTGCTGGCGTTGCTAGCTAGTTTATAGATTCCATCAGCTTGAGTGTCGCTAATAGTCAGAGTGTAAGTTGCGCCTTGATCATCAATGGCATTAAAATTACTAACTAGAGCATTGCTTGCAGTAGTGTTATTTGAGAGGTCAAAATTCAGCTCTGAGTTGGCATATAAATATACATCTGCATTAGCATCAAGAGTTATAGTTCCAGAAATTTTACCGCCATCATAAACATATAAATCTTTGTAATTTTTTACAATTATATCTTTAACTATACCGCCATCATAAACATAAACTTGTCCTTCATCATTATTTACGCCATTGGCGATGCCACCATCATACACGAAAATTTCGCCATTTCCTACTTGAGTATTATTAGCCACGCCACCACTGTAGATATACATATCTCTATAAATGCCTAACGTAACGCTGTTACTCTCCATTGCATAAAGGTTGTTACCATTGCTATCGTCCCAGAAAACGCCTTCTGGAGTATCTGAAATGGTTAAAGTCAAATCGCCATTAGCCTCAATATTCAAATCGTACATCCGATGAGCTGTTGCCTGAGAGTTAGAGCCTGCAACTTTGTTATCTAGTGTAAGAGTTTGGTTTTTATTAACATAAATAGATATAGAACCATCGAAACTATAAGCGTTCGAGGCTAAAACGTATGTGCCTGCGGCTTGATTAAAGTAGCTTGTTGTTAAAGAGTAAGTTGCACCATTGTCAACAATATTGTCATAGTTAGTTATAAGCGCAGAGGTATTGCCTGCACTGAAAATTGATACATCAAAAGTGAACGACGAGCCACTTGCAAATGTAACGTTACCGCCATCAATCG
>CAYIZU010000174.1:0-3954 GCA_964367795.1 uncultured Rikenellaceae bacterium
TTTCTTTTATTGACCCCAATGGCTGCTGCTATATCAACGCTCTCTTTGAGCTCTAAGGTTAGCGACTCACTCTTTTTTATCTTCTTAGTAGATGGGTTTATTGGAGTATAATCACTTACAGCTGCCGCCATAATAATAATATCGTTATCCGTAGATAGCGATATACAACTATCATACATATCATTCACAGAGATAGCTTCTATCTCTTTTGCTCCGCCGACAGAACCAATGAGATGTTCACTTACACTCCCTCTAACAATGGTTACATCAGCCCCACGTGCCACAAGTTCACTTGCGATTGCATAACCCATTTTACCCGTTGAGCGATTACCTATATATCTAACTGCATCTATCCTCTCCTCTGTTCCCCCTGCAGTAATAAGCACCTTTTTGCCTTTAAGTTTACTATCAATAGAGAAGAAATTATTTAAATAATCAACTATCTCTTCGGGTTCAGCCATACGCCCTTTGCCTATCAGCCCACTTGCTAATTCTCCACTACCTGGCTCAACAATGTGCACCCCATGACCAATTAATGTTTTAATATTACTTTGCGTTGTAATATGATTATACATATCTAAGTCCATAGCCGGAGCGATAAAAACAGGACAACGCGCTGATAAATAGGTTGTAATAAGTAGGTTATCTGCAACGCCTGTGCACATCTTACCCATAGAGTTAGCTGTTGCCGGTGCTATTACATAGGCATCCGCCCACTCGCCCAATGACACATGCGAATTCCACTCTCCATTTTCGGGGTTGAAAAACTCGACTAATATAGGATTTTTCGATAACGTTGCAAGGGTGAGAGGTGATATAAACTCTTTAGCTAATTTTGTCATCACCACGCGTACAGACGCACCCTCTTTCACTAATAAGCGGACAAGCATAGCTGCCTTATACGCAGCTATGCTTCCCGTTACCCCAATTAATATGTTTTTTCCTTTTAGCATATTAATTTAATATCTAATAAGTATATTACTTCTTTACAACAAGTTCTCCTTTAAGAAACTCCTCTGTTGCAACCAATACTGGTTTAGGTAATTTCTCGTAGTATGTAGATATCTCTATCTGCTCTCTATTCTCAAAAGTCTCCTCGAGATTATCATTTACATTACTGAACTCATCTAATTTTTGCTTTAACTCCTTCTTTATCTGAGCTCCTATCTGATTTGCACGCTTAGATATTATGTTTAATGACTCGTATATATTACCTGTTGCATTGTCAATATCTGCAAGATTACGTGTTACAGTATTTGTTGGTATATTTCCTTTCTTAGGATTCATCTTTGTTACTTATTATATATTATACAATCTCTTAATTACTCTGCACTTTCATCGCTTTTTTCTAAGCGTTCTATTTCTGCATTTACCGCTTCTAACTCTTTGCGAAGTTTCTCCAACTTCTCCTCATTGCGCTTTTCACCCTTCTCGTCCTCAGCTAATATTCTCTCTTCGAGCTTCAATTTCTTCTTATACACCTTGTCGTGTACCATAACAACATCTTGCGAATAGTCTGAGATAGACGCCTTACCTTTTGTAATTGCCTCAGCATTTTCAAAGAGTTTTTTTGCTATTCTTGAGTACTTACTCTGCGGAAACTGTGAAGTCAAGCTATAATAGGCATCTATCACATCATAAAAACGCTCTCTTTGTTTCTCTGGAATACTCTCTTTAGCATAAGCATAATAAGATTTCAAAATCATAAATAGTATATCCTCACGGAGCGGTGTTTCAGGGTCGCGCTTAAGAATGTTCTTAAGTGTTGTTATCGCAGAGTTATGATACCCAATCTTATAATAGGTCTCCCCAACATAAAAATCTTTTTTATGTACGCGCTCTTCTAACTCCACAATATAAGCCTTGCTCTTCTCTGCATCAGGACTATTCGGATATCTATATATAAATTCACTAAAAGCCCCCATAGCATTTATAGCATTTGTCTGATCTAATTCCGCATTTGGAGCGTCATAGTAGAAACTCATAGCATATAGAAACTCTGCCTTTTCAATGAATGGGCTACGCGGATAATTTTTCCTAAAATTATCAAATTGCTCACCACTTGCCGCAAATTCACCACCGTCAAATAGCGAACTCGCCAGATAAAACTTAATAGTATCTATCTTTTCGGTTCCAGCATATATATTCATTACATTCGCCAAAAGAGTAATGGCCTTTGTTGTCTTACCCTCTTTGTAGTATTGAAGAGCAGCTTGATACTGCTTCTCATAATCATTGCCCTCAAGCAATTTACTGTACTCTCCGCACGACACCGTAAAAAGGGATATCGTAAGCATTCCTAATAAATATTTTATTTTCATATAATCTGTTTATATACTTCAACGTGCAAAGATAGTGATTTTTTTCCTTTCTCCAAATAAAAAATATCTATTAATCGCTATTATTTCCATAAAAAGAGGGTAACTAATAGTGAAATAAGCCTTTATACTTACTATTACAAGTTTAATATTATATAACTTTGTGCCCGAAATATTTACAAAAAGATATAATAATTAAATAATTACGACATGGATATTTTTGAGCGCATAACGCGAGATTCTGGTGGTCCGATAGGGCAATATATGAAGCAGGGGCATGGATATTTCACATTTCCTAAATTGGAGGGCACTATTGGCCCACATATGACTTTTAGAGGACGTAAAGTATTAACATGGAGTTTAAATAACTATTTAGGTCTTGCAGCTCATCCGGAAGTTATTGCCGCAGATGCAGCAGCAGCGGCGGAATTCGGTATGGCGGCACCGATGGGAGCTCGTATGATGAGTGGTCAAACTAAATGGCACGAGCAATTAGAGCGCGAGCTTGCGGCATTTGTAAAAAAGGAAGATGCCTTTCTTTTAAACTTCGGTTATCAAGGTATGGTATCAGTTATTGATACTCTTGTTACCCCAAAGGATGTTATCGTATATGATTCAGAAGCGCACGCTTGTATAATAGATGGACTACTACTTCATAAAGCAAAAGGAGGTAAACGTTATGTTTTCCCTCATAATGATATGGAAAAATGTAGAATTCAGCTTGAGAGAGCAACTAAACTTGCTGAAAATAATGGCGGTGGCGTCTTACTAATAACAGAGGGGGTTTTCGGCATGAAAGGAGATCTTGGGCGTCTTGATAAGATTGTTGAGATGAAGAAAGATTTCTCATTCAGAATATTAGTAGATGATGCACACGGTTTCGGAACTATGGGTCAAGAGCGTGGCTCGGGTGTTCCAGAGTACTACGGCGTTGAAGATGAAATTGATATTCATTTCGCAACTTTTGCTAAGAGTATGGCGGGAGTTGGCGGTTTTGTAGCTGCAAAGCCTGAGATTGTTAATTTCTTGCGCTATAACATGAGATCTCAAACATACGCTAAAAGTCTTCCTATGCCTATGGTTAAGGGTGCGCTTAAGCGTTTAGAACTTATACGTAACCATCCTGAGTATCGTGAGCAGTTATGGACAATTGTTCGTGCTCTTCAACAAGGTTTTAAGGATAACGGTTTTGAAATAGGTGTTACAGAGAGTCCTGTTACCCCTATATATATGAAAGGTGGGGCCGAAGAGGGAACAAATCTTGCTGTTGAGTTACGTGAGAAATATAATATCTTCTGTTCGGTTGTAGTTTATCCGGTTATCCCTAAAGATGAAATCATTCTACGTATAATACCAACGTCGCTGCACACTCTTGAAGATGTAAAATATACACTGGAATCGTTTATTGCATGTAAAGATAAAATGGATAGGGGTGAATTTAATAAACCTGTACCATTCATGTCAGAGGAGATGTAGTCAGAGAGTCGTTAACATGATTTTAACTGACAGTGAAATTATAGACCTTTCGTCACCTAAAAAACGGTAATGAAAGGTCTATATTTGTGTATTCAATATTTGGGACAATTCGCAAAACTCTGTTTTGTGAATTGTCCTAAACGAGCGATAGCGAGCGAGT
>CAYIZU010000175.1:0-509 GCA_964367795.1 uncultured Rikenellaceae bacterium
GCCTCTAGCTAATTTTAATTTTTGAGAAGTAGCTTGATAGCATATTATCCAACTCCTTTAAATCATTATCGTCTACTATGACGTGGTTATTGAGTAATTCCTCATCACTCATTGTTTCGTAATCGATAATCTGTTCATTGTTAATGTAATTTTCCATCATAGGCATTAAAATTATATTTGCTGTTTCTGTATTTAAAACGTTTACATCACTACACATATTGTGCAAAAAGCGGCTGTTTTAATATTAAGAATGTTTAAGAGATTTGATAATTGAAAAAAGTTTCGTAATTTTGTGGAGCTATAAAAGAAAAATTAATATGAAATTTGAACGTGAAGAGATTGAGTATCTTCTATTGGAAGATGAGATGCTTTTAGAGAGGGCTCATAATACAAAAGGGGATTATGTGGGGGAGGTAACTTATCTGCGTGGCTTAATTGAGCTATCCAATGAATGCATAAAAAATTGTCTCTATTGCGGAATACGAAAAGATAATAACTCAATTAGTAGA
>CAYIZU010000175.1:519-3953 GCA_964367795.1 uncultured Rikenellaceae bacterium
AACAGATGAAGAGGTGTTGCAAGCTGCTCGATATGCATATGAAAATAATTATGGGAGTATAGCTATTCAATCGGGAGAGTGTGTGACAAATGATTTTACATCTCGAATAACATCACTGCTTTATGCTATTAAAGATATGAGTAATGGCGAATTAGGTGTTACCTTATCACTTGGTGAGCAGTCGCAAAATACATATAAGGAGTGGTTTGATGCAGGAGCCGAGCGATATTTACTTCGTATAGAGACAAGTAATGAAGAGCTTTATAATAAGATACATCCCAATAATGCCTTGCATAGTTTTAAAAAAAGAATTGCGGCGCTTTATACTCTACAAGAGGTTGGTTACCAACTTGGGACGGGCGTTATGATAGGTTTGCCATTTCAGTCGAAACACGATTTGATTGACGATTTGCTTTTCTTTAAGAAAATGGATATTGACATGTGTGGCATGGGACCATATCTTGAACATCACGATGCCCCACTTTATGTGCACAACAATATTCTATGGAGTAAAGAGGAACGTTTTGATTTTACTCTACGTATGATAGCAACATTACGAATAGTGATGCCTACAATAAACATAGCAGCTACTACAGCACTACAAGCTATTGATTCTTTAGGCAGAGAAAAGGCGCTATGGGCGGGCGCAAATGTTATTATGCCCAATATAACACCCTTATCAACGCGTGCAGATTATAAATTATACGATAATAAACCAATCAGTGAGGATTGTTTAGATGTACAAGATAAAACGCTATTTGATCGCATTATAGCATCAGGTGATGTTATAGGGTTTGGTGAGAAGGGTACCTCCAAGCATTATAGGAATAAGAAAAAAATGAAAAAATAGTAGTAGGTTATGGATCAGAATGTTATAATATTACGGGATGTTGCTGTTTGCCACTCGAAAGGGCGTAAAGGTGGTTCTTCGGCGGATATTGTTCTAACGGACGTATCGCTTAGTGTGGCGCGAGGTGAGTTAATATATTTAATAGGAAAGATAGGGAGTGGAAAAAGTTCACTACTTAAATCCCTCTACGGTGAAATACCTATATATAAAGGGCAAGGTGTTGTCGTTGGTTTCGATTTGCAGCGTTTACGTTTATCTCAAGTTCCATATTTAAGGCGTAAACTTGGCATTGTATTTCAAGATTTTCAACTTCTTCCGGATAGAAATTTATATGATAATTTAGAGTTTGCATTAAGAGCGACCGGATGGCGTCGGAGTTCGGAGATTAACGGACGAATAACAGAGGTTATGAATCTAATAAAACTGGATCATCGCGCTTTTGAAAGACCTCACCGTCTATCGCGTGGTGAGCAGCAACGTTTAGCTATCGGACGAGCATTTATTAATCATCCCGAACTTATACTTGCTGACGAACCAACGGGCAACCTTGATTTTGCAGCTACAGAAGATGTGATGAATCTCTTTATGAATATCGCATCAATGGGAACAAGTGTTGTTATTGCTACGCATGATATATCAATTATCGAACGTTATCCATCGCGAACTTATGCCTTTGAAGATGGTAAGATGTTTGAGATAGATGTTGAAGATTTTTTAGGTCTTAATGGGTGAAAAGATAATTAATTATCAACTTTTTACGAAAAAATTTGGATAATAAAAAATAAACTAGTAGCTTTGACCCGAATTTCTCAACGCATGTTTGAGAAGAGTATAAAATGAATAAACTAACCCTTAATGAGGGCATTAAGGATGAAACTTATTAAAAAAGAAATTTATGGATAGAATCGAGAAGGTTGTAGAGGATGTAGTTATTAGATTCTCTGGTGACTCTGGGGATGGTATGCAGATGACAGGTACTTTATTTACTGAAACATCAGCTTATCTTGGTAATGGCGTATCTACATTTCCTGATTACCCAGCTGAGATTCGTGCCCCTCAGGGTACAGTTAGCGGAGTATCTGGCTTTCAGGTACATATCGGTAATACGAAAGTGAATACTCCAGGTGATTATTGCGATATATTAGTTGCGATGAATCCCGCAGCACTTATAGCAAACCATATATGGTTGAAAAAGGTTGCGACTATTATTATTAACGCGGACAATTTTACTGAAAAAAGTATCGCAAGAGCAGGTTTTAAGACAGCGGATCCATTTGCGGAACTGAACTTAACAAGCTATAACATTGTTCATGCTCCTATCACATCGATGACAAAGGAGGCATGTGCAGGGTTAGAGATTGATGCTAAGTCGATACTTAAGTGTAAGAATATGTTTGCTCTTGGTATCTGTTATTTCATGTGCGATAAACCACTCAATATCACTGAGCAGTTTATTGACAAGAAATTCGGTAAGAAAGTGCCCGTTGTAGCCGAGGCTAATAAACTCGTGCTAAAAGCAGGTTTTAACTATGCTGCAAATACTCACACATTATCTAATATATATAAGGTGAGTAAAGCAGAGATGGTTAAAGGTCGTTACCGTAGTGTTAATGGAAACGAGGCAACTGCATGGGGCTTAATAGCCGCAAGTGAGAAGAGTGGACGTCCATTATTCTGTGGATCATACCCTATCACGCCAGCAACAGGTATATTAGAGTATCTTGCTAAGCGTAGGGATTTGGGTGTTAAGACCTTACAAGCAGAGGATGAGATAGCAGGTATATGTACCTCTATTGGTGCTGCTTATGCAGGTAATTTTGCTGTTACAACAACATCTGGTCCGGGTTTGTCACTTAAATCAGAGGCTCTAGGTTTGGCTGTTATGACAGAGTTGCCGTTAGTAGTTGTAAATGTGCAGCGTGGAGGCCCTTCTACTGGACTACCAACAAAGGTTGAACAGTCGGATTTATATCAAGCACTATGGGGACGTAATGGTGAGTGTCCAATGGTTATCATGGCAGCTAATACTCCGTCTGATTGCTTTGATAAGGCGTTTTATGCAAGTAAGATATCAATGGAGCATATGACTCCGGTTATGTTGTTAACGGATGCTTTCGTTGCTAATGGCTCTGAGCCGTGGAAGATACCTTCGATGAAGGATTACCCAACTATTGTACCGCCAGTTGAGAGTGCACGCGAGGAGGGAGAGGCTCCTTTCTATCCTTACGAGCGTGATACCGAAAGGTTAGCACGCAAATGGGCTTTCCCTGGGGTTAAAGGTTTACAACATCGAATAGGGGGATTAGAAAAGAAAGATGGTATCGGTACAGTCTCTCACGATCCTAAAAATCATGAAATAATGACTGCTCTACGTCAAGAGAAAGTGGCGCGCGTAGTTAATTATATTCCAGAGCAGGATGTTTATGGTTCAGTAGATGGAGGAGAGGTATTAGTTGTTGGCTGGGGAGGTACTTATGGACATCTTATATCGGCAGTTGAGGAGCTTCGCGAGGAGGGACGTGATGTGTCGCTTTGTCATTTTTGCTATCTTAACCCGCTGGCAAAGAAGCTTGAGCAGATTTTG
>CAYIZU010000176.1:0-584 GCA_964367795.1 uncultured Rikenellaceae bacterium
ATCTATCCACATCAAGAGAAAGAATATCACCCATCTGCTTATCTGTTATATTAGCATTATCCAAATAGCTTACTAACACCTCTCTATTATTATCTTCATCAAGAAAACTAATAAGCTCTGCATCTTTTTCGCTTAACGGTTCTCCCTTACCTATTGACAGTTCAAATAATCTATCTGAAAGAGATGTTACCTGCTCATACTTCAAACGCTCTCTCTCGTAACTGTTTCTTATATTTCTATTTTTCTCCATTCTTCCTTATTTTTCTTATAAAACGAATTGGATTATAAGAGGCAATACGATAAAAATGAAGAATTGTTGTTGAAGCATTTCAATAACAAGGATAAGTATGCCTTCGACTATATATACCGTAAGTATTTTAATGAGTTTCACCTATATGTCTCTACTTTATACGCAAAAACTACAATAGAGCCTGCTGATGCTGTTCAAGATGTTTTTGTATATGTGTGGGAGAATAATAATCTAAAATTCAAAAACATAGTAAACATTAAAGCATATATTATCATAACGCTTAAAAGCAGATTTAAGGATTATCTGGCACGCAATATACTTGAACACCGATATA
>CAYIZU010000176.1:611-1002 GCA_964367795.1 uncultured Rikenellaceae bacterium
CAAATACTGTCAATGTTACCAAGTGAATATGCGAAAGTTCTTAGATTATATATAGAGGGATGGAAGCCGGGCGAGATCGCCGAGAAATTAAATATATCTTCCCAAACTGTATATAACCGCAAAAATGAGGCAATAAATCTACTTAAAAAGAAATTGAATAAAGAAGATTTTGATAAACTATATATGATTTTAGTGCATTTTCTCTAAATAATATCAGCAATATGCCTATAAAATTGCCATATAACAACCTTCTTTCCACATATCATAACAGTGACAAATTAAACATAAGTTTACTTTACATTAAGTGCAAGGTGCAAAGCTATTTATATATAGCTTTGCACCTTGCACTTAATGTAAAGTAATAACAGGATAAAACATAACTCATAACAAT
>CAYIZU010000176.1:1012-2259 GCA_964367795.1 uncultured Rikenellaceae bacterium
GTTATGAAAAAAATAATATGTAACCTTGAACCCATAGAGTTATTTTAAATATTAGGGTAGTTTGACGCCAAACTAAGACAGTAAAGTGCCGTTACAAATTCGTTATAGTAAAAATATTTATCTCTATAAATTACTGACTGTATGGTGCTTATATACTTTTGATTCATATTTTATCTGTGCAGCAGAGTTATTGCGACAACAAAAAGCCAAAAGTAAGACAATAAAATATAAGTAGATATAAATCAGTGATTTATGTGAATTTGTATTTTTGCAATAAAAACAACCAATAGACACTTGAGAGTCAATCTAAGACAAATTGTGTATAGAGCCTGTCAATAGCTTTACAACCTTATACCGCGCTTCTTTTTCTTCTGCATACGCCTACGGAAACTATCCTCCTCTGCGTCATTCGGTGGCGTGTCAAGTAAATCAGCCATTATACCCCAACTCCTGAGACTATGTTTATGCCTTGATTATCACTATATAGCTCTTGCGCTGTTTGATGTTGTGTAGTCTCAAAGGTATCAGGGTTGTGCTTAAAATATATTATCTTTTGTTGCTCATCAGAATATCTTGCATAAACATCAATCGTTACCCCATCACTTCGCCTCATACCTTGCAGGTAAACCGACTTGCAGTCGTCAAGTTTAATGCGCTGCTCTTCTGTTAGCTCAACTCCTCCAATAGTTAAAGGAATTTGGCGATTAGAGTAACCAACCCTTTTCATGTCAGGTGTGAGCTGCACAAATGTTGAGAATTTTTCGCCTTTATCATTTGTCATATCCTTAACCCATATTTTCTTGCCAGCGAAGAAATCTTGTCTTTGCTTATCCGTTAATTCAACCCCTCTTAATGTGAATTTATTCGACTGCTCACCCTGACGTTTCTGCTCTCCCTCAATAATAATATTTAGATTTTTATAACTAAATTTACGGTCTACTTCTGAGCCTTTAAACTTAAAACCTCCCTTAGCAAAAGAGATTCCCTGTATTATATTTGTGCCTTTACGGTATTTAAACTCAGTATCTATTCCGTATGATTTTAAACGACTTGCCGAATCGTACACGCTCTTTGATAGGAGTATCTCTCTAAATATTGCATCGTGTATCTCATATTTAACCTTTTCAGAACCTCTTAATTTGTTGCGATTAACCCTTAACTTACTCGTGCCGTAAGTGAGTTTATATTTATCTTTCAGCTCTTTTGATACCTTCTCATTACGCCTATAATCATTGTGAAGTGATATT
>CAYIZU010000176.1:2269-3942 GCA_964367795.1 uncultured Rikenellaceae bacterium
ATCAATCCTATTATATATGATATGACAGTGTTCATTATCGTTATCGTGGTGACGCACTATGATATATTGAGTATCTTTAATATTCATCTTCTGCATATACTCCTCTGCTAACTGTACCATAAACGCATTAGTCATTCGCTCCTTATCTTCAGGAGCAAATGACATAGTTATGTGTCCAGCAGGGCTTTTTATCTCTCTCCTTGTACTGCGTTGAAGCTCAAAAGATGCAGTGATGCTCTTGATATACATATCCAATACTCCCTCTGCTTTTAGTACTTCAGCATCCCTTTTTATTACATATTTAACAACTCCAGCGAACGCTTGTGCTTTAAGGCTTTTGGCTATCATATATCAATTTTTTTAGCTTATCGACTACTGCTAAGGCGTATAATTTATATGATGTCTCTCCACTATTAAGGTGTTTTGCAATCTGATTAACGTTATTTGCCTCTCCTGCTAATTGGCGCATTAGTAGTAACTGCTCATCACTAAATGGTGCGTTTACCTTACCGTGTAGTAGCATAGAACGAGCGTAAGCGGTGGGGGTCATTTTTAGTTTTTCGGCTCTATCAAGTATATTGCAATAGTCGTTAATTGTCAATTTAATATTGATACTCTTACACAGTTTATCTTCTATCTCTTTAGGCGGTCGCCCTTTGTTCTTCTCTTTTATCATATCATTATTGTTTTTTTATTGGTAATCGTGCGACTATCAGGAGGTGCGAGCCTCACAGGCAATAAGTTAATTTCTCGTTGAATTAATTTATTCGCTACCGTCGCACGGTCGAGGGTTTTGAGGAACTCAAAACTTTTCGGGTCTCCCGAAAGATACCCTCGCCTAACGTTAAATATTTATCTCTAAAATTATTAGCTTGCTTTGCTATGTATGCTCTGTTATCTCTATAATCTCTTCCATCTTTCAATGTCATCACCATACGTCTCGATATGGTGTCGTACTAAGTTCTCCACGAAACCTGTTACGCTCATTCTATCGTCACCCAATGTGCGTGCTATCTTATGGAGTTTATTCCATAACTCTTTGCTTAGATAGGTGGTCTTTCTATCTGCTATTTTGGGAGTGTGTAGGAATAATTTTTGGTACTCGTTGAAATCTACTTTGCGTTGTTTGGTAGAGGTTCGTCTTTGCGTGGTGTTCTCTCCCTGCTCACTTTGCTTTGTTTTAGCTGCACTCTCTGCAAACAGGCTATGCTCGCTCATCTTTGTTGGCGTTGCTTTCGGTCTGTCTGCGAATGATGCGATGAAATCTTCTTCGCAAAATCCCTCTGGAGCTTTTACTTCTCTTCTCATAGTTCTTTTGATTAAATTATTAGTAATGGTTATGTGCTAAGCGAGCTGATTTTTCTCTCTCAGCACAGCAAAGTAAGCACATAAAATGTTAATAAACAAGCATTTAAATGTGATTGGGTTTTGTTGCAACATATTGCTGTGTATTGCGCTAAATAAATGATTTGTAGTCGGTTTTATTTGCCGTGTTTTGCACAATCGTTTTTTATCATTCATTCTGGATATTTACTGCTTTCTTAACTAACCAACACGACAATTAACGACATCAGATGACAATTGATACACACCCAATAGGTTGTATATATTTAGTCATTATATTTGCCATCACTAAGGTGATTAGCAGTTAATTTAAAATTTTATAAATATGG
>CAYIZU010000177.1:0-1383 GCA_964367795.1 uncultured Rikenellaceae bacterium
ATGTAGTGATAGTGCTTTTCACCAAATAACAAATATTGATAATCAACGTGTTACGCTAAAAGAGGGCGACTCTATAGTAGTTCGAGGCAGTCTTTTTTGAGAAATTTGTATCAAAATACAGCTTTGGTGCTCCGTGATGAGTATAAAACGGAGCGTACTTATGTACGTGAGTATTTATGCGATTCAGGAAGTGACAAAAATGTTTTTGAGACAATTTCTTTTTTTGTTTTTCAACTTTTTTATATATCTTTGTAGCGAAAACTATTTTTATCAACTAAAAATGATAATTATTATGGCAACATTAAAGACTATTTATAAAGGTAATTTAAGAACTGAGATAACTCACCTACAATCAGGGGGTGTTGTTATAACTGACGCACCAACAGATAATAATGGCAAAGGCGAAAGTATATCTCCAACAGATATGGTTTCGGCAGCACTTGGCTCGTGCATATTAACCATTATTGGCATGGCAGCAATGAATCATGGCTTTGATATTGATGGCACGGAGATAGAAACCTCTAAGATTATGAGTACTAATCCACGTCGCATAGGAGAGATACACCTAACGATAAACTTTCCTCACGACTACGAGCCTCGTTTTAAACGCCTTATTGAGGCCGCTGTTAAGAGTTGTCCCGTTGAGCAAAGTTTACATCCTGATATTAAAAGGACGATAACTTATAACTATAAAAACAAATAATGGAAGACGACTATTTATACATGCTGCTATTGATTGGTTCAACGATAGCAGCATATCTACTATCAGCTATTGAGTTAGTTGTAAAATCACAAGACGACCCAACACAGGAGGGCTACAAACCAGCGAACCATAAAAGGGCAATTTTTATTCATAAACATAGAGAAATTCTTAAGTTAGGTATCATGCTCACTAAGAATATGATGCGTGTAACAATTGCATACTCTATGTTCTATGCAATATCACTTAGTAATCTATTCAATATTATCACCGATATATGGATTATAATAATAATTGCTGGAATTGCAACAGTAGCCACGTTAGTAATATTCATATACCTACTACCGAATGTAACTTTTCATTCACTACGTGGTGCAGCAATGGGGGGACTATATTACCCTACCATAGCTATCATGTGGATAATGTCGCCCTTTTCGCGCTTAATTCTTGCAATAAGAAATAGCTCATATAGCGGACAACTACACCATGGAGAGAAACCTATATCTATCGAGGAGCTATCTGATGCCGTTGAAATAGTATCAAAGGTTAATACCATCGAGGAAAAGCGTATATTATCGGGTATGGTGCGTTTTGCTAATGCTTCAGTAGAAGACATTATGTGTCACCGCACAGAAATAGTAATGATAGATTATAGTAACTCTTTCGGCGAGGTAAAAGAGTTA
>CAYIZU010000177.1:1393-3886 GCA_964367795.1 uncultured Rikenellaceae bacterium
AGAGTTATTTTTAGAGTCGGGATTCTCTCGTATACCTGTATATAAGGGCAATAGTGACAATATCGTTGGGGTCATTCACTTGAAAGATGTTATTCATAACTTAGAAAGTAGTGAATATAATTGGCAAGAGGATATTCATTCTCCACTTTTTGCAAATAACGAGTTAGCTGTAAACAAACTACTTCTAATTTTTCAATCAAAAAAAGAGCATATGGCAATAGTGGTTGATGAATATGGCTCAACACTCGGATTAGTAACCCTTGAAGATGTTTTAGAAGAGATTGTAGGTGAAATAAACGATGAATTTGACGACGAAGAGGATGATATGCCTCGTAAGCTATCAGATGGGGCGTATATATTGGAGGGTAAAACTCCAGTTAACGAGTTTGCAGATATATTCGCAATTGATGACGAAATATTAGAAATGCTTTCGGAAGAGATAGATACTGTTGCAGGGCTTATTGTAGAGCTATTACAAGATTTCCCGAAGGTTGGGTCATCAGTCATCTTTGACGATAACATACGTCTAACAGTTATATCAATAGATAGACATAGGATTGATAAAGTTAGAGTCGAAAATGTAAATGAAGATGATAATAGAGAAACAGACAAATAAAGGAACTATATATATAGGTAAGGTAAAACAAGATATCAATGTTTTAGAATCGATGGTAGCCCTCAGTGATGAAGAGAAACACTATTATAACTCAATTGGAGCGATTGGACGACGCGCAGAATGGCTTACTTCACGTATTATGGTTCGAGAGATATTAGGTAACGATATCTCTACAAGATATAATGGACGAGTACCTGAACTTGTTGGAAGTAAAAAATATATCTCCATATCTCACACAGATGATGTTGTTGTTGTGTATCTTTGCGATGAACCATGTGGCGTAGATATTGAGCACACGAATAGAAATTTCGAGAGGGTAAAAAATCGTTTTTTATCGTCTAAGGAGAAGAAATGGATGAAACCAAAAGATGTAGCTCTTACCTGGAGTATAAAAGAAGCAGCCTATAAATATATTGGTGTTCCCGATATAGATTTTGGATCTATGTTTATTGTAAATTTCATTGACTATATTGCAAATCAAGCAATAATGACATATAATAAAAAAAGATATATTCTATCATTTTTTATTCACGAATGTTATAACATATGCTACTGCTAACCCTATAGTTAATAATAGCTTATATATCATCGACAGAAAATAATATGTTTTTTTCTTTGTCGATGATTTTTTTTTCACTACTTTTGCATCCTATAGTTAAATAATTTCTAAACTAAAAATTAAAATTCATGAAAAAATTAATTTCAGTTATCGCAGTGTTTGTGATAGGAGTGACCGCATTCGCTCAAGTTAATATGTTTGAGGGCACATTAGATGAGGCTATTGCAAAAGCTAAAAAAGAGAATAAGCAAGTATTGGTGTTAGGTTCTGCTACATGGTGTAGTCCATGTAAGGCGTTAGAGAAAAACGTGTACCCTACTAAAGAGACAGGAAACCTAATAAACAGTAAAACTGTATTCATTAAGTATAACTTAGATAAGGCTGACCCAGATAATGTGGCCAACAGATTTGCAATCAGAGCTTATCCAACATTTGTTGTCCTTAACGATGAAGGTGTTGAGGTTAACAGATTTGTTGGTGGAGCAAGAGATGCTGCTGGCTTTAATGCTCGTGTTGAAGATGCTTTAAAGCCTGAAAACAGCCTTCAAGCGCGCGCTGAACGTTTCAAGAATGATATGTCAACTGGTGGCGAGTATGCTGCTTACCTGCAAGGAATCTACAAAGGAGAAGAGGCGAAAGAGGTTATCTCAACTATGTTTAAATCAAGAACTCTTGATGAAAATTTTGAGGCTAAAAACTTAGAGGCTTACAAACCTTTCATTACAGATGTAGAGAATGAAATATTTGTTTTCATGACAAACAAAAAGAATGCTAAAAAGGTTAGAAAAATAATGGGCAAAGAGGCATACGCTAAATTCCTTCAAGATAAAGGAAGTGAGTTTATTATAAATATCATATTTGCACGTAACGGTGTAGATATAGGTAAATTGGATAATGTTCTAAATATAATAGATGATATTGATGCTATGAATAGTGACTTTGCTGAATTTGTAAAGGAGTATAAGTCAGCTATTGCTAATAGAAGCACTTCTCTTTTCGAGCCACTTAAAACAAAAGTAAACGAGGCTACCCCAGAAATGGTTGATATCTACGCACAAATGGCTGGTTCACTACTTACAAGAGAAAACGTAGCGCAGTACAAAGGAAAAGTTGTTGATATATATACTATTGCCAAAGGTAAAACTCAAAATGAAAGAAGCAAAGGTATGTACGAATACTATATACAGCAATTAAGTCAATAGTCTGTATATAATTTAAGGAAAAGAAATTATCTTAAAAACATTTTTGATACGAATGTCTCATAAAAGAGACTGCCTCGAAATAGGGTGATACCGAAAACTTAACAAAATATCCAACT
>CAYIZU010000178.1:0-3865 GCA_964367795.1 uncultured Rikenellaceae bacterium
ATGGATTGCTCCACGTTTAAATATATTCTCAACATCAAAGAGTTATCTTTCATGGCTTACTCCTAAAAAACAGTATAGATTAGTTACTAATTCAAATTGTGTTGAACGAGCTTACGTTATGAGTGGTGAATACGAAAAGGTTTTACCTATGGATATTTATCCTGTTTACCTCATAAAGGCTATACTTGCAAAAGATATAGATAAGATGGAGAACCTTGGTATTTACGAGGTTATTGAGGAGGATTTCGCTCTCTGCGAATTTATTTGCACCTCAAAGATAGCTGTTCAAAAGATTATTAGAGATGGTATTAACCTGATGATTAAGGAATTAAACTAATATACGATGAAATTTTTAAGAGATTATATAGATAAGCTAAAGCCAAATTTTGAGCATGGGGCTAAGTTTGGAGCTTTGCACTCTACTTTTGATGCTTTTGAATCATTTCTTTTTGTGTCTAACAAGACTACAAAAGGAGGTGTTCATATAAAAGATTCTATTGAGCTTAAGCGAACAATGTTCTTTGTTGTATTAGCTCTTGTTCCTGCAACACTTTTTGGAATGTTTAACGTTGGCTACCAACATTTTTTATCTGTTGGTTCTGAGGCCTCAATAATTGAATGTTTTTGGTTTGGCCTTCTAAAAGTATTACCAATAATTATAGTGTCATATGTTGTTGGCCTTGGATTAGAGTTTATGTTCGCTCAACTTAGAAGGCATGAGGTTAATGAAGGATTTTTGGTATCGGGACTTTTGATACCTCTTATCATGCCAGTAGACACACCGCTATGGATGGTGGCTGTTGCAACTGCCTTTGCTGTTGTTATTGGTAAAGAGGTTTTCGGCGGTACTGGTATGAATGTTTTTAACCCCGCTTTATTAGCTCGAGCATTCATATTTTTTGCCTATGCTCCTTTTATCTCGGGAGAGAAGATATGGGTTGCAGGTTTAACTGAGGGAAAAAATATTGTAGATGGTTTCTCTGGAGCGACACCTCTTACGGAGGCTGCCGATGCCGTTGCTAATAAGTTATCAACTCTTCCTTTTAATTTCTCAATGGATTGGGTGATAGGCACTATGCCTGGAAGTATTGGTGAAACATCGTTTATTGCTATAATGTTAGGAGCCATATTATTACTTGTTACGGGCATAGCAAGCTGGAGGGTTATGTTATCGGTTTTTGCTGGAGGTTATGTTATGGGTTTGATATTTAATGCTATAGGAGGTAATGCTTTTATGGCGATGCCTGCGCAATATCACCTGCTGCTTGGAGGCTTTGCTTTTGGAGCTGTTTTTATGGCTACCGATCCTGTAACTGGGGCGCAAACAAACATTGGTAAGTATATATATGGTGCAATGATTGGTATCTTAACAGTATTGACACGCGTAATTAATGCAGGCTATCCAGAAGGAATGATGATGGCTATACTCTTTATGAATGCTATGGCTCCTCTTATCGACCATTATGTTGTGGAGGCAAATATAAAGCGTAGGAATAGGCGTATTAATATTAAATAGGAGGAATGATTATGAATAAGCAATCAAATGGATATATAATTCTCTACTCAACAGTTATGGTGTTAGTTGTGGCGTCGTTGCTCTCTTTTATAGCGATGAGTCTACGCGATACACAAAAGAAGAATGTGGATTTAGAGAAGAAAGGTAACCTATTGCAATCAGTAGGACTTTTAGAGGTTAAAAAAGGGGAAGATAAGTCTATTGTCATTGAACGCGACTATAAGAAGTATATTGTTAAAGCACTTCTTGTTAATCGTTCGGGTAGAGTAGTGTCGGATAATGATAGTGAAACCTTCGAGGTTTTTGTTAACCTTTCAAAGGAGGTTTCAAAGCCTATAAGTGAACAACGTTTACCACTTTTTGTTGCGAAACTAAAGGATGGGAGTGAAAAATATATTTTCCCTGTTAACGGAACAGGTTTATGGGGTCCGGTATGGGGGTATATTGCTCTAAATAGTGACCTTGACACCATCTACGGTGTTGTTTTCGATCATCAGAGTGAAACACCGGGATTGGGAGCAGAGATAGTAGCACCTGCATTTACTTCGCAGTTTATAGGTAAGGAGTTATTTGATGGTGATAAACTGGTTGGAGTAAAAACTCTAAAAGGAGGTTCCGTTGGTAATCCCCACGCTGTGGATGCTATAACAGGAGGAACAATCACTTCGCGTGCTGTTGAGGATATGATACTTAAGAGTATGGGGGGCTATGAGGCGTTTATAATTAATAATCAGACTAAGTAGGCAGTATAAAACAGAATTTTATGGAAAAGAGAGAGAAAGAGCCTATGTTTTCGGCTAAAATATTAAAGATGTTAACAGCACCTTTAGGTTCAAATAACCCTATTACTGTTCAGATGCTTGGAATCTGTTCGGCATTGGCGGTGACAGCAAAACTTAAACCCGCTTTTGTTATGGCATTATCGGTTATATTTGTTTGTGGACTTGCGAACTTAATAATATCAATCATGCGTAATGGTATTCCATCTCGTATTCGTATTATTGTTCAACTCGTGGTTGTTGCAACACTTGTTATTATTGTTGATCAGATATTAAAAGCGTTTGTATATGATGTAAGTAAACAGCTATCAGTGTTTGTTGGTCTTATCATTACTAACTGTATATTGATGGGGCGTTTAGAGGCTTTTGCCTTGGGTAATAAGCCATGGTATTCGTTTGTTGATGGTATCGGTAATGGTTTGGGATATGGTATTATATTAATTATTGTAGGAGCGGTACGTGAGTTATTTGGAGCGGGAACACTGTGGGGCTATCAAATAGTTCCGAAGGCGTGGTATATCGCCGAAGGAGGGTTCTACTATAATAACGGTTTAGTGCTTTTACCTCCGTTTGCTTTGATAGCGGTGGGCATAATAATATGGATACAGCGAAGTAGAAATAAAGAACTTTGTGAAAAATAATAGAGTTGTGACATTATGG
Organism: uncultured Rikenellaceae bacterium; assembly: GCA_964367795.1. Taxonomy (GTDB): domain Bacteria; phylum Bacteroidota; class Bacteroidia; order Bacteroidales; family Rikenellaceae; genus JADFUS01. The sequence continues at coordinate 2,956 of CAYIZU010000178.1, forward strand.
AAAATTTATTAAATATATTTTTAAAATCAATTTTTATTGAGAATATGGTGTTCGCATTCTTCTTTGGAATGTGTTCGTACATAGCGGTCTCTAAGAGTGTTAAAACGGCTATGGGGCTTGGTATTGCGGTTATCTTTGTGATGATAGTTACTGTGCCAATCAACTACTTAATAAACGAATATCTTCTTGCGGATGGCGCACTTGTATGGCTTGGAGAAGAGTATAAGTCGATTAATTTAGGATTTCTTAGCTATATAATATTTATTGCAGTAATTGCCTCTATTGTTCAGCTCGTGGAGATGATAATAGAAAAATTCTCACCATCACTTTATAATCAATTAGGTATCTTCTTGCCTCTTATAGCTGTGAATTGTGCTATTCTTGGGGGCTCTCTATTCATGCAACAACGCGTAGTCGGCGGTGTTTATAGTGGTCTTGGTGAGATATTTGTGTTTGCATTGGGCTCAGGTATTGGTTGGTGGTTGGCTATAATATCAATTGCTGCTTTGCGCGAGAAGATAACATACTCTAATATTCCCGCACCATTGCGAGGAGCAGGTATAACATTTATTCTAACAGGTCTTATGGGCATAGCCTTTATGATTTTCTTAGGAATAAAACTTTAATTTAGGAGGATATATATGGAAATAGTTGTTTCAATAATCGCATTTTTGATTATTACACTTTCGCTTGTGGCTTTATTGCTATATGCTAAAAAGAAGTTATTACCATCAGGAGAGGTTACAATAAATATAAATGAAGGGGCAAGGGAGTTTGTTGTTGAGCCAGGTTCAACACTACTTAATACCCTTAGTGAGAATGGTGTCTTCATTCCCAGTGCTTGGGGGGGCGGGGGTTCATGTGGTATGTGTCGATGTCAAGTTGGTGAAGGTGGGGGGGAGATACTCCC
>CAYIZU010000179.1:0-1400 GCA_964367795.1 uncultured Rikenellaceae bacterium
GTACCAGTGCTTTTTGTGTCTCCTGTAATAACCACTTTCGAAGTCGGTGCTCCCTTTGAATATGTTTGTTCAAATACCTTACCGTCACGACATATTGTTGCTTTAAGATATACTGAAAGTGCATTTACACATGATACACCCACACCATGTAATCCTCCAGAAACCTTATATGACCCCTTATCAAACTTACCTCCTGCGTGCAAAACAGTTAAAACAACCTCTAACGCAGAACGTTTCTCTTTCTCGTGATAGTCGGTTGGTATACCACGACCATTATCTTTAACTGTAATTGAGTTATCTTCATTAATATATACCTGTATATCAGTACAATATCCAGCTAACGCCTCATCTATTGAATTATCAACAACCTCGTAAACAAGGTGGTGTAAACCTTTTGGACCAATATCACCAATATACATGGCTGGGCGCTTACGTACCGCCTCTAATCCCTCTAATACTTGAATACTGCTTGCCGAATAACCGCTATTGTTTTCGATTCCCGCTGCAACATCTAACTCTTCTGCCATTTCTATGTTAATTATATAAAATTTTTATTTAGTTTGAACCCACAAATTTAGTAAAAATAAATATCATTACAAAATATTTCGACTCTTCATTAACATTTATTTTTCATATTACTCTATGCTCGCTAAGAAAAACGCTGTATCAGGCGATTTAGTGGCGGTTTTAAAGGGTATTGCTCGTGCTATGCGAAACAATACCACACGCGTGCTAAAAGTTCATTATTCGCCTCTATATGCCATTGTTATGCATTTGTGCCAATTGTGATTATGTTTTACCTTGACACAACTGGTATTGTACGTGCATTTTTTAAAATTTCATCGGCATCTTCAATAAACATATCATCATTAATGTAGTATATCATAGATTTTCTGATTTGCCCATGCCACATACTGCTATTTGAGAGCTTTACACGTCCAAAATAGCTAACCGAGAGAGCTAACTTATTACCACCAAAATGCACAACCTCTATTGGTTTATAGACTTTCTTTATATCAGTGAATGTGTGGTTATTAGACAAATGTTTTGGGGGTCGTACACCCGTTCCACCAACCATTGTGGATATGAAACAAAATGAGTTCTTTGTGTTAAATACAATCATACTCCTGTCGCCAACTAAATTAGCTTGATAAAAATCATCTAACACCAAATATATCTCCTCTTTTGTGTTGAAGGGATTGGTTCCAACAAAATAGTATTTATCGTTCTGGTAGTAGTAAGTTATATCGGAATATTCACCCTTTGGCTTTTGTCTGTAAATCTTATTGTTGGCTAATAAATCCGAAACTATTCTAGATATTTTTGTTTTTAATACTCTCGCCACAACCTTCTTGTCGATAGACGCCCTTTTAATGCTTACATTATACTTCCGCTCCTCG
>CAYIZU010000179.1:1410-3818 GCA_964367795.1 uncultured Rikenellaceae bacterium
AGCTCTTTACAAAAACAATCTATCACTAAAGTGTTCTCTTTCGATGTGTGCACATAATAGTATGAATTAAAAGCTTCATCTTCCGTATATTTATGTTTTATATTTATCTCAATAGGCTTGTCGTAGTTAATCTCTTTTGATAGCAACTCTGCAAGCTGACCAACTATCTTTGCTTTGTTGATTATCTCGTATCTAAAACCTGTATTTATTCTAAGCGTAACATTCCCAAACTTGTGAGTAGATGTTATATCCACGTGCGCATAAACTGCCAGCGGAAATATCAAAAATAGTATTAATATTATTCTCCTCATAATATATATGCATGTAGATAATTGAGTGCAAATATATGAATATTTTATCAAATTAGCAAAATTATTGCGAAAGACAATAAATAAAAGCGGCTGAACGAGATGTTCAGCCGCTATGTATTATGTTATCGAAACACTTGTAAACTAATTAATTAGTCGTTAAGTGAGAAACGATGGTAAGCTGTTACGGTAGCGTCTGGGTTGTCCTGGCGGATAAGTTCACCACATGTCATCTTGTTATTCTTAACAAGGGCTTGATTAAGGATAGTGTTATCCTTAATATATTTAGCAACTTTACCCTCTGCTATCTTCTCTAACATGTTTTCTGGCTTACCCTCTTGACGAGCCTGCTCCATACCAATTTCCTTCTCTTTAGCAAGTACATCAGCAGGACAATCTGCAGCATCAATAGCGATAGGTGCCATAGCAGTAGCCTGCATAGCTATATCTTTCGCAACCTCCTCTGATACAACACCGCTGAAACCAAGTAGCGTACCTAATTTGCTATTTGAGTGAATATAATATGTTACATAAGGAGCCTCAACACGAGCGTAGAAAGCAACTTCTACTTTCTCTCCTGTCTGTCCTGACTTCTCAGTAATCATCTCACCAACAGTTGTTTCACCCATCTTTGTAGCTAATAGCTCATCGATGTTCTTGCAGTCATTAGAAACTGCTATCTCTAAAATTTCGTTAGCTGTTTTAACAAACTCATCATTTTTAGAAACGAAGTCTGTCTCACAAGCAAGGCATAACATGTAACCTAACTTATTATCAATAAGTCTTGCCACCATACGGCCCTCAGAAGCATCTCTGTCTGCACGTTTGCTCGCGATAAGCTTACCCTTCTCACGGATAATGTCTTTTGCTTTTTCAAAATCACCATTAGCCTCCTGAAGTGCTTTCTTACAATCCATCATTCCAGCTCCTGTCATTTTACGTAGTTTTGCTACGTCTGCTGCTTTAATTTCCATAATATTTGAATTAAAAATTGTTTTACCTTGTGTTAAAAGAACAAAGGCGACTCATTCGTCCTCACACGTTTCAATCGCCAATATTCCATATCATATCTTATTAAAAGAGTTCATCTCTCTTAATAAAACTCTATTCCGCGATGTTCTCCTCCACGGCAACCTCTACCTCTTCAGTAGTCTCCTCCGCAGTTTCTGCATCTACCTCTTCGCCATCTTTTGATTTATCTGAAGCTCTTCTTTCATTCACTCCCTCTAACATAGCCTCAATAACAGTGTCAAGAATAATTCCTATCGACTTAGACGCATCATCGTTAGCTGGAATAACATAATCAATAAGTGTTGGATCGCAACAAGTATCAACCATAGCGAAAATAGGTATACCTAATTTTTTTGCCTCCTTAACAGCATTACTTTCTTTCTGAATATCAATAACAAAAAGAGCTGCTGGAAGACGATTTAGATCGGCAATAGAGCCTAAGTTTTTCTCAAGTTTAGCACGCTGACGGCTTATTTGTAGCTTTTCGCGCTTTGAAAAATTATCATATGTACCATTTGCTGTTAACCTATCAATAGTAGCCATTTTCTTGATTGCCTTACGAATAGTTGGGAAGTTTGTTAACATTCCTCCTGGCCAACGCTCGGTAACAAATGGCATTCCTGTAGGTTTAATTTTCGTAGCCACAACCTCTTTCGCCTGCTTCTTAGTAGCAACGAAAAGGATTTTACGACCTGATTTTACTATCTGTTTTAGTGCTGCTGATGCCTCATCTAATTTGATAGCTGTTTTGTGAAGATCTATGATATGAATACCATTCTTCTCCATGAAAATGTATGGAGCCATCTTTGGGTTCCACTTTCTTTTTAGGTGTCCGAAATGTACACCTGCCTCTAATAATTCTTTATAACTTACTTTAGACATAACTTTAATGTTTATTATACTCTTCTCCAACTATACAGTAGTGCTCTAATTTCAGAACAGTCTGTAAAAGTTTTCCGCAGTGCGCCAATAGGTTTCAGTAGCATAAATTTTATGGTCTGACCTATTTCTAAGCAACACTGTGCCATAACATAGGACGAGAAAAAATTAACGTTTACTGAATTGGAATTTCTTACGTGCTCCAGGTTG
>CAYIZU010000180.1:0-3810 GCA_964367795.1 uncultured Rikenellaceae bacterium
CAAAAATCCTAAACCATCAAAGCGCATCACAGAAAAGCAGTTTTTAGAACTCCCCAATAGCTATTTTATATCAAGAGGCCGTCCCGAATTATTTCGAGGCGGTCTCTAACATTCTTGCTGTCATTGCAGATTTGATCCGCAATCTCCTCCGAAGCGTGCAGGATTTAAATTGTGGAGTAGTTGAGGGGTCCCGAAACAAGTTCGGGATGACAGCAGGATGATGATATTGGTAAATAAATTTGCGTAATTAAAAAATTATCACTATCTTTGCGCACTGTTTAACTAAAAATTTATATAAGATGCCAAAAATGAAAACAAAATCAGGGGCGAAAAAACGTTTTACGCTTACTGGTTCAGGAAAGGTTAAGATAAAGCATGCTTTCAAAAGCCACATCTTAACAAAAAAATCTACAAAGCGCAAGCGTAACCTAACACATGCAGGTATCGCTAAGCCACAAGATGCAAGGGCTATAAAAGATATGTTGATTAAGTAGTCAGCACATCAATATAGACGTTGTATTTATTATTATTTATTAACTTAAAGAGTGAATTAGCCTATTAAAGAGCAGTATTCTGCCGCTAACCATTCGTAAAAAATTGAAATTATGCCAAGATCAGTCAACGCTGTCGCATCGAGAGCCAGAAGAAAAAAGATTCTTAAAATGGCTAAAGGTAACTTCCTTGCAAGAAGAAATGTATGGACAGTTGCAAAAAACACAGTAGAGAAAGGTTTAACCTATGCTTACCGTGATAGAAAGAACAAAAAACGTGAGTTTCGTGCACTATGGATACAACGTATCAACGCTGCTACACGCTCTCACGGCATGAGCTACTCTGAATTTATCGGAAAGATGAACAAAAAAGGTATTGCACTTAACCGCAAAACCCTTGCAGATTTAGCTATGAACCACCCAGCAGCATTCGAGCAGATTGTAAATGCAGTTAAATAGAACAGATTATACATAAAGAGGCTGTCTCGAATTATTTCGAGGCAGTCTCTTTTATTAGGAATTTGTATCAAAATTCAGTTTTGGGGCTTCGTGATGAGTATAAAACGGAGCGTACTTATGTACGTGAGTATTTATGCGATTCAGGAAGTGTCAAAAATGTTTTTGAGACAATTTCTTTATTTTTTATGGCCACTTGCGAAGTTTGTGAATTATGGATATGATTTTGGGAAAAGTCTTCATAAACTACACCAACTTTTTGCATTGATACGTTTTTTTTATACCTTTGTAGTATTAAAATGATATAAATATTTAATATGGAAAGAATTGCGTTAATAACAGGCATAACCGGGCAAGACGGCTCATTTCTTGCAGAATTTTTATTAGAAAAAGGATACGAGGTACATGGTATTATTCGTCGCTCATCATCTTTCAACACAGGTCGTATCGAACATTTATATCTTGAGAATTGGGTACGCGACACAAAACAGGGGCGCAAAATAAACCTACACTATGGGGATATGACCGACTCCAGTTCATTAATACGTATACTGCAAGAGACTAAACCTTCAGAGATATATAATCTTGCAGCACAGAGCCATGTAAAAGTTTCTTTTGATGTCCCGGAATACACCGCGGAAGCAGATGCCGTTGGCACACTAAGGCTATTAGAGGCAATACGTATTCTTGGGATGGAGAAAAAGTGTAGAATATATCAAGCATCAACATCTGAACTATTTGGATTGGTTCAAGAGATACCTCAGCGTGAAACAACTCCTTTCTATCCTCGTTCTCCTTATGGAGTAGCTAAGCAGTATGCCTTTTGGATAACAAAAAATTACCGCGAGGCTTATGGTATGTTTGCCGTTAACGGAATACTTTTCAACCACGAGAGCGAGCGAAGAGGTGAGACTTTCGTGACACGTAAGATAACAATGGCTGCCGCCCGTATAGCTGCTGGATATCAAGATAAGCTTTACTTAGGGAACCTCAATGCACTGCGCGACTGGGGCTATGCAAAAGATTATGTTGAGTGTATGTGGTTAATGCTACAACACGACAAACCTGAAGATTTCGTTATTGCAACAGGAGAATACCACTCGGTACGAGAATTTTGCACTCTTGCCTTTGAGGAGGTGGGGATAACGTTAAAATGGCAAGGCGAGGGTATTTTGGAACAAGGTATTTGCAGTGTAACAGGGCGCGTACTTGTGGAGGTAGATGCCAACTATTTCCGCCCGGCAGAGGTTGAGCAGCTATTAGGCGACCCAACAAAGGCTCGTACTATTTTAGGGTGGAATCCAACAAAAACCTCATTTAAAGAACTGGTTAGTATCATGGTAAATTACGATAAAGAGTATATCAATAGAATATATGATGCAAATAGATAGTAAGATATATATAGCAGGACATAATGGTCTTGTAGGCTCTGCAATATTAAAAGGTCTTAAATCACGAGGCTATAACAATATTATTGTGCGTAGCTCAAAAGAATTAGACTTAACGGAACAGCAGGCAACACGCGAATTCTTCGATTGTGAAAGACCTGAGTATGTTATATTAGCTGCAGCACATGTAGGTGGCATCATGGCGAACAACACATATAGAGCAGATTTCATATATAAGAATCTATTAATAGAACTTAATGTTATAGGTGAAAGTTATCGTACAGAGGTAAAAAAGCTACTTTTCTTAGGAAGCACGTGCATATACCCTCGTGATACGGAGCAGCCAATGAGCGAGAATGCACTTCTTACCTCACCATTAGAATACACGAACGAGCCTTATGCAATAGCTAAAATAGCGGGCTTAAAGTTATGCGAGAGCTTCAATATTCAGTATGATACAAATTTCATATCTGTTATGCCAACGAACTTATATGGTCCGAATGATAATTTTGACTTAGAAAATAGTCATGTTATGCCTGCTATGATACGAAAGATACATCTTGCGAAAGCACTTGCCAATAATAACTGGGAAGATATACGTAACGATTTACATAAACGTCCTATTGATGGTGTAGGTAGCGAGAGTAATAATGAAGATATATTGAAAATATTATCTAAGTATGGGATACACAAAGATAGAGTTGAATTATGGGGTAGTGGAACTCCAACACGTGAATTCCTTTGGAGTGAGGAGATGGCAGACGCTTCAATATTTATAATGGAGAGTGTTAATTTCACTGACCTAAAAGCTCAATGTGAAGATAAAGAGATACGTAATTGTCATATAAATATAGGCACAGGCGAGGAAATATCAATAAAAGAGCTTGCCGCACTAATAAAAAGGGTTATTGCGTATGATGGAGATATTATTTTTGATGTAACAAAACCAGACGGTACCATGCGTAAGCTAACAAATCCTACAAAACTACGTAGTTTAGGTTGGCAACATAAAATAAATGTAGAAGAGGGTGTAAGTAAGTTATATGATTGGTACACCACGCAAGAGCATTCGCGAGAATCATTTATAAAACTATAATTTTCTTGAGAACTCCGCCCTCAAACGGACAAATATGTGTGCCGAAAGTATGGGATGATAGTTGCTAACTTGACTAATTAGTCGCCCCTTAAAAAAGGCTGGCGAAGATTTTTGGTTTTGGCTGAGTGCATTTGGGTTTTATCTCGCTTTAGTGTAGCGGGTTTACTCCGAAGTGAGATATAGACCAAAAGCTAAATCTGTGATTATCAGCCTGATGAACTTTTTTTTTTAAGGGCGACTAAATACTCACGTACTTCAAGACGCTCCGTTTTATATTCATCAAGAAGCATCAAAACTGAATTATGATACTGACTTCTCAAAAAAGGGCAATTCGCAAAACTCTGTTTTGTGAATTGTCCTAAACGAGCGATAGCAAGCG
>CAYIZU010000181.1:0-1537 GCA_964367795.1 uncultured Rikenellaceae bacterium
GGCCCGCCGCTAGCGTTCATCCTGAGCCAGGATCAAACTCTCCATAGTAATTTCTTTTTTATGTCCTGTTTCTTTCCTGACTACTCAAAGGTAATTGTTATATATTGTATCGCTACAATATTGCAATTATTTTTGCTGCTTATAAATACTTCAATGATCTTTATTTCGCTAAATTATCAAATCGCTTTTCCCCTTTAGCGACTGCAAAATTAGAAACTTTTTTGTTATCTTCCAAATATTTTAATAACTTTTTTTTAATTATTTTTTAATGAAAAATGTAATTGTCTGCAAATAAGATGATTAATAAAATGAAAAATTATCTCTTTGCCTCGTAAAAACATCTTTTGGGAGAAATAACCTTTTCCTCCTTTACGAGTTTCTTTATTATTTTATCAACCTCTTTTTTATCTATGCCGCTTTTTTCTGCAACTTCTCCCGCCTTCATTGCCCCTTGGGCTAGTAAGTCAAGCACCTTGTTTTCTTGTTCCATAATAATTACATGATTAATTTTAAAATTACTGTTAATAATACTATTACTATTATCGTTATAATATCCTTATCTCGAAACTTCACTATTTATATATTTAATTATCTCCTCTTTCAATCTACTTTTTGCCCTATACAAATGTGTTTTAACAGTTCCTTCTGGAATGTTCAAAATTTGTGAAATTGTTGAATAATCATACCCTATATAATATCGTAACTCTACAATTTTTCTATATTTAGGTGGAAGGTTTTCTATTTGTATAGCTACAAGCTCTTTTACGTCGGTCTCTATCACATCAATATCATCGTCTATAATATCATTAATATCGTTATAATTAAGCATTGATTTATAGCTTTGGGCACTTCTTCGACGAACGTAATCAATAAAGGTATTTTTAGCAATTGATAGTAGCCAACACCTAAATGTATAATTTTTATTATATTTATCGAGGTTTAAAAACGCTTTAATAAATGTCTCTTGCATCAAATCGTTTGAATCAAAATCGTTACCAGATAAAGATATCAACATCTGTTTCACCGAGCTACCATACTCATTAAAAAGCGAAGCAAAAGCATCCCTATCCCCCTCTAACGAAAGTTTTATGTATCTATCAATCTCTTTTTGCATATGTAAGATAATAAAGTGACTTGTAAAACATCAGAGGAGACCTCAGCATACTTTAAACGAAATTTAAAACCTAAAAAGTATATCTTTATAAAAAAAAGAGAAAAAAAATTAAAATATTCAAGATTTTTGTTGTAAATTTGCTACTGAATAGGTTAATGATGATGATGATGACAAATATTGAGCAGCTAAAAGATGTATTAGAAGCGGAAAGTAAAAGTATATTGGTGACCTCTCACCTTAATCCTGATGGTGATGCTGTTGGGTCGTCGCTTGCTTTAGCCGAATGGCTAACAATCAAAGGGCATAAAGTTAACGTTATGCTACCGAATGAAGCACCACAGTCGTTACATTTTACACCTAATTATGATAGCATTATTTTTTACAATAAAAGTGAGCAGCAATGTGAGAAGGTAATAGATGAGG
>CAYIZU010000181.1:1547-3773 GCA_964367795.1 uncultured Rikenellaceae bacterium
AATGATATATCGTCACGCATAGGGCGCATGGGGGACTATTTAGTTGATAAAAAAGATAATTTAAAAATATTGATAGACCACCACTTATCTCCTCCTGAAGGCATATTTGATATAGTATTTTCAGATAGTAACATATCATCTTCGGCACTGTTAGTTAGTAGTATAATAAAAGGTATGGGTGATTGGAACTGTATCACGTCGTCTATTGCAAGGAATATATATCTTGGAATGTCTACCGATACAGGAAATTTTAGTTTTGGTAATTTAACGGCCGACACGTATCGCACGGTTGCGGAGCTTGTAGATAAAGGGGTCTCTCCTGTTGACTTGCACATTGCAATATCTCTTCAAGAGAGGCAAGAGAGGGTACGTCTTATGGGATTTGCTCTATATGAGAAACTTGTTATCCTGCCTGAACTAAAGAGCGCGTATATATCACTCACCGCAAATGAGCTCTCTCGTATGAATTTCATTGAGGGTGATTTAGAAGGTGTGGTAAATATACCGTTATCAATAAAAGGTATTGAGAATAGTGCAATATTCATTGATAAGGGTGAATTGATAAAGATTTCACTACGCTCTATGGGAGATATTGGACTTGACATGAACTCTTTTGCTCGAAAATATTTTATTGGTGGAGGACATAGAAATGCCGCTGGGGCTAAATCTTTTTCTGCAATGGAAGAGACAATAAATAGATACATTGAAGGATTACAAATTGAACTAAATATAGTATAAATTATGCTTACATTAAAAATGATTCGCGACAATAAAGAGTTTGTCGCTGAAAGATTAAAAGTAAAAGGCGTTGATGCAATAGGGATATTGGATGATATTATTGCTGCCGATGACAATAGAAAGAGCATCCAAAATAAGATTGACTCTCTTAATGCTGAATTAAATAATATGGCTAAAGAGATAGGCTCGTTATTTAAGCAAGGAAAAAAAGAGGAGGCGGATGCACTTAAAGAGCGTAATAGCTCTATCAAGGAGCAAGCTCGCCTGTTAGAAGAGGAGATGGTAGGTTGTGAAAACAATCTTAACGCAATGGTTATATCTCTTCCAAATATACCAAGCGAATTGGTGCCATTGGGGAGAAATGCAGAAGATAATATTACTGTAAAAGATGGATACTTTGAGGTTACACTACCCACTACTCCACTGCCACATTGGGAGCTTGCACGAAAATTTGATATTATCGATTGGGAATTAGGGACAAAACTTGCCGCTGCCGGTTTCCCTCTATATAAAGGTATGGGTGCACGTCTTCAACGTGCTCTTATTGCATACTTCTTAGATAAGAATTGTAATGCAGGATATGTTGAGATGATGCCACCAATAGTGGCTAATGAGGCATCAGGCTATGGAACAGGGCAATTGCCGGATAAAGAGGGGCAGATGTATCATATCACTCTTGATAATTTATATCTTATACCAACAGCGGAAGTACCTGTCACTAACATATATCGCGATAATATTGTTGAAGAGAAATCTTTACCTATTAAGATGACAGCCTATACCCCATGTTTCCGAAGAGAGGCGGGCTCGTATGGTAAGGATGTTCGCGGACTAAACAGACTTCATCAGTTTGATAAAGTTGAGATTGTACAGATTGTTAAGCCGGATGAGTCTTATGCTACGCTGGACAAAATGGTTGCCCATGTTGAAGAGATAGTTAAGGAGTTAGAGTTACCATATCGTATATTAAGATTATGTGGGGGTGATATGAGCTTCACTTCGGCACTAACTTATGATTTCGAGGTCTATTCTGCAGCCCAAGAGAGATGGTTAGAGGTGTCATCGGTATCGAATTTCGAATCGTTTCAGGCAAATAGGCTAAAGCTACGTTATAGAGATGGTAAGAATAAAGAATTATGTCACACACTTAACGGCAGCTCACTTGCCCTACCTCGTATTGTTGCGGCACTGCTTGAAAATAATCAAACAGAGGATGGAATACGCATTCCAAAGGTATTAATTCCATATATGGGGGGGTTAGATATAATTAAATAGTTGTTGATATATGATTCTTATAGTTGTTTTTGGAATATTATCAGGTTCATTACTATCTGTTTTAGTGGGGTTAGTAGGAAGAGAGAGGAATATAGGCTTTGGATGGGCATTCATCCTTAGTTTGATATTCACTCCACTTATTGGTCTAATATTTACTCTTCTATCTAGTCCAAAACCTGCTGGAGCTAAAAAATCCCTTGGATGTATAGGTAG
>CAYIZU010000182.1:0-3728 GCA_964367795.1 uncultured Rikenellaceae bacterium
GAACACAAGATATGGACGACACAACTGCGGTAGAGTATGTTAAGGGTGCAAAAGTGCGACTATTAACTGAAGATAATGAAATTTGCCTGGAATTAGTGGAGGTTGATAGCTTATACATCTTTCCGTATATTGTTGGATATGAACCCCTTATGTCGTATGGAGATAATTATACCATAGAGGTTGAAGTGGATGGAGAGAAATATCGCTCGACATCTACATATCTTCCGCCTACCACTGTTGCTTTTAAAAATTTCAGATGGGTTAAGACTTTTGGAGACTCTGGTATGCTCTTTAGTGAGGCGATAGTGCAAGATGTTGCAGGAGTTGATAATTTTTATTGTTATAAGATACTTATAAATGGTAAAGAAAATTCGTGGGGGGTATTTAATGATAGGGGAAATGATGGGATGCATATACCAATAGTTGCATATATACCCATAGAGAGTGAGGGTAGTAAGGAGGAAGATATATTTATAAGTGAAGGGGATATGTTGACTATTGAGTGTAAATCAATAGATAAAAAGAGTTATGAATATCTCTATTCACTACTTATATCAGATAGGGAGTACAGCAATCCGCTATCTATTTTTGATAATGGGGCACTTGGATACTTTTACGTTGCATCGCTATCATCGGTCAGGGTGAATTATTATGCTGAGGAGGTTATAATGCCTTAAAGTAATTTGTATACTAATTATTATACTATTTATCCCTTCTTCGGTAGCTAAAGGTGTTGCATTTGCAATTGTTTTGCTATTTGCAGGTTGTATGTTGTTAGAGTAAGTTTCATATTCTTCAATAACAGAGTATGATAATAGTTTAAAGTAAATCTTAGACAGTTCGGGTATAGGACAATTTTTCTATAGAGGTTCATTCGCGAAATTCCGATTTTTGATGACTTTGCCCAAAAGCATGCCATCTTAAGTTATCTGACTATTAGTGTAATAGTAATTTTGCAAATAGCCCAATTTGAGAGAGCTATAATATTTTAGTAATTGCCTCATAAAAATAATAACACAAATATTATTTTGCAGTATAAATATTTTATCTATTTTTGCGGTGCGTTACATATCAACAAAGGCTGGGAAACCTGCCTTTAATTTGAGAGAGCCACTTATGCTCTTTCTTAATGGTGCAAATCACGATTTAGTTTATAACGTATACTCTTGAAGAGCAGGAAATATATCCATCGCATTAAGGGCAGTTTTTTCTGCGCATATATTTGATTCAATATCTAAAATATTTGCTATACGCTCAATGATGATTGGGATATAACTGCTCTCATTTCGTTTTCCTCTGTATGGTACGGGTGCCAGATATGGTGCATCGGTTTCGGTAACAATATAATCTAAGCCAATCTCCTTTACGACATCGGGCAAGATAGATTTTTTATAGGTAATAACACCCCCAATACCTATCATATGACGCCCCATTGATAATATCTTCTCTGCCTGCTGTGGGGTGCCACTAAAGCCATGTAATATTGCCCTCAAAGAGGAGCCTTTGAAGTCGGAAAGAATATTTATCATATCTTCCCATGCGTCGCGCGTGTGTATTATTGCTGGAAGATTGTTATTCACTGCCCACTCCAACTGAATACGGAAAGCCTGCTCCTGCTCCATAATATATGTGGTGTCCCAATATTTATCTAAGCCTATCTCCCCTATAGCTACTATTTCGTCTTTTTTATCATGTAAAAACTCTTCGGCTATATCTAACTCACGCCTATAGTCATCCTCTATATGCGTTGGATGAACTCCCATAGTGGGGTAGTGATTCTTGTACTGACGAGCAACATTAAACATCCACTCATGCTTAAGCGCATCTATAGCAGGCATTATAATATGTGTTACTCCCGCACTTTCGCCGCGCGCTACAACCTCGTCTCTATCTTCATTAAACTCTACCGCAAATATATGCGAATGTGTATCAATCATATTTTCTATTTTTTATTAACATAGTTATCAACATAAATATTAACACTTGTGTCAATTGTTTGACATTCAACAAATTAACAAGTTGTTAACATAGTTACTAACATCTTTACAAACAATTTGTCGACAAGTTATTTACAACTTCCTAACATACATTCTTCCTCTAAGTGCCACTACGAGGTCGTCGAGCTCCATAAGCGATATTAGAGAGTTAAAAGTATGTGGAGCTATATCGCAATACATCATTATCTCTTCGTCGCTGTGAGGTGTTCCATCACCTAATAGTTCATATATTTTACCCATATCACCATCTAAGGTTATTGCTTTGTCCTCTGCTGCTTTTTGAAAGTTGCTTGTCAGCTCCATTGATACGATAATATCAGTAAAAGAGGTTATCATCTCTGCTTTGCCACTTTTGATAGCGGCATTACATCCTGCATAGCATGTATCAATAACTCTACCGGGAAAGGCAAAGACATCGCGAGAATAGCTGTCGGCATAGCCTATAGTTGTTAGTGTATTGCTGTCATGGGGCGCCTCTACTAATATTGTGGCATGCGATAAGCCAGCGATAATACGGTTACACTCTTTATAGTGCGAGGAGAAGAAATTTGTTCCCATGGGGTATTCGGAAACGACTGTACCTCCCCTGTTTAGTACATCACTCATAACTTTTCGTACCATCTCGGACTGTACTTTATCTAAGGCATAGGGTATTACGGCAACGCTTTTAATGCCCAGTTGTACAGCCTCCCTATGTATCTGCTTTTCAATTCCGTCTGATACTCCGGATACAAGTGTTATCCCTTTGTCGTGCTTGGCTATATCCTCGATTAGTTTTGAGGTTATAAGTCTACCGCAATCACTCACGCTTTTAGTTCCAGTTACCGAAAACCACTTACTGTTATCATTATTGAAATTATCATCTCCAAGCAGATATAATGCAAGAGGGGCATCTGAACAAGAGGCAAGCATAGGGGGATATTTTGCGGAACCATATGTTAGGCATTTAACACCGAAATCGTCTAACAGTGCGCTGTTCTCTTTGGCTTTGGCTATATTTTCATCGCGTTTTGCAATAATCTTATCCGCCAAGCGCTCACTTACTCCGTAACGGTTAATCATTGTTTCACGGTTACTTGTCAGAAAAATTTCGGCAGAGCCAAAAAGCTCAATAAGGGCTACTGCGTCGCTCTTGCTCATTGCGTAATAGGATAGTGCCAATGTGTAGATATCAATCATATAGTCGTAATGGTAGTGCAATTTGGATTAATTTAATTCCCCACAAAGGTAGTAAAAAATCATAATATAATTGTGAAATTAGAAATAAATATGTATATTTGCAGCGATAGTTCATGTTATTTAGTTGACCATTAAAATGCCAACAAAAACTGAAAATAGTAACCGATGAATCAACGTACATATCATGAGAAGAACAATTTTAATAGTAGTTATTACTCTATTCAGTATAACTTTATATTCACAAGAGAACAATAGTAGTAGAGACAGCTTGCCAAAAACCTCAACAAAAAAAGCTGTAGATCTACGTAAGTTAAATAAGAAGGAGTGTGAGGAGTATCTCATAAAAATTGCCAAGGCGGCTATTATGCTCCATGGTCCAACGTTGTATAAAGAGTTTGTCCCTCGAATAGAGCTTCGTAAACTGGATAAACGCCATAAGGATAAGTACAACCATTATGTGAAAATAAGTGGGGGAGAGGATAAACTGGGTCGCCAGAAATGGCTTGCAGAAGTTGTTAAAGGGCGTAATTGGTATATTGAACGTATCCTATT
>CAYIZU010000183.1:0-3720 GCA_964367795.1 uncultured Rikenellaceae bacterium
CAAGGTTAGCACCTTTACCTCCTAATAACTCCTTCATCTTACCATTACCTTCGGCTGTTTTATTACCGAAATAATAGACATGTTTTACTTCTGACATCTCTTTACTTAGATTTAAATTATTAATAATATTATTTATCTTCATTTTTCAAGGAGCAAAATTACTATTTTTTTTTCACAATCGCAAATTAACAACAAACTAATTCATATCCAATATATAAAAAAGGTGATTTAAAAAATCACCTTTTTTATATATTATAATTTATATCGATTAATAACCCGGATTTGGCACAAGATTAGAGTTTCTATCCAATTCATCTTGCGGAATAGGTAATAATGCTGCATTTGAGTTCCATTTTGATTTGTCTGCAATAGGGGCAAAAACTTCATCAACAATACCCCAACGACGAATATCTGTCCAACGATGACAATCTTCAGCAAATAATTCCACACGACGCTCTTGAATTAAAGCCTCAAAAAGCTGTCCCTTCGACAAATTAGCAGATAAAGGGGTAAGCCCCGATCTTTCGCGTATCTTATTTATATCATTTGTAGCATCAACAAGTTTATCTAAATTTATATATGCCTCTGCACGGATGAGATATTGTTCAGCAATACGAAGCATCTTTAATGACTCAATGTCTGCTGGGTCGGCAGGCACCCCATTTTGCTTGTATTTACTACTGCGAATTCCTTCAAATGTGCCAGATGTCACCACATACGTCCAACTACTCTTACGAATATCGTTAGGCTCAAAGGAATCATGTAACTCTGGTCTTATATAAGCATAACTTGAGGAGTTGAATACAGAGCCTGTATATGTATATCCATCATAACGGTCGTTATCAGGATTGTTAGCATGCGACAGATGAAATATAGTCTCTAAACTAATGTGCAAGAACACATTTGAAGGTTCGTCTAACTCAGCACCCGATTCATTGATAACTTTTGTAGCCATATTTACAGCATCGGTCCAATTCTTTTGATAAAGGTAGACTCGAGCCAGTAAAGCTCGTGCAGCATGCTCGGTAACATACGAAGTAGACCTCTTAATACCAGCCAATTTAGACTCTATGTCTTTTAGATCCTCAACAACATTATTTAACACCTGATCCTGCGTTGATTGCCCGACTTTCGATGAAATTTTAGCATCTGATGATGTTATGTATGGAACATTTCCCCAAAAGAGTGTGAGCATTAGATGTGAGTATGCCCTAAAGAAAAGAGCATCTGAAAGATATGTATTAGTCTCCGCTTCTGTTAATAACCCCTCATTTACTTTGGCCATCTCATCAATAAATGAGTTACTTGTGTACACTGCCTCATAAAAATATCTCCAAAAATTAGTTACATATGCATCAACGGCGGTATATGTGTTTGCCCAAAACTGTCCATAGCTTGTTGAAACCTTATTGTGCGTCATATCATCTGCAATAGAAGTTGCAATTATTGGCATATACATAGTGATAGAGGTGTTTACCATTGCACCAGCATATATTCCATTGGCCGCTGTCTTAATTAACTCAGCGTCATTAAACAAAGCATCTGGTGTATATCTATCTACTGGAGGGTCAATCTCTAAAAAAGACGAGCAGCTATATGATAACATAAATATAGAAATAGCTGCTATAATATTTATTAATCTTAATTTCATAATTTTATAATTTGTTTTCATTATTTGATATATAATTCCGAAATACATCAACTCTTTTATATAATAATTGGCTTACAAAGTAATATTAACTCCTAATGCAAACGACATCAAAGGGGGAACTTCAAGTCCTGCTGTCTCTGGATCGTGCCCAAAGTGATTACTAATAGTAAACAGATTTTGCGCATTTGCATAAACTCTTAAACCTTTTAGTTTTAATTTCTCGGATACACTTGCGGGGAGTGTATATGAGAGGTTAACATTCTTTAACCTTATAAATGAGCCCGTAGTTAATATCGCATCAGATAATCGATAATATGAGATATATGCTTTATAGGTATCACTTGAAGATGATGCTGTAAGACCTGGTCTTGTTGCCGTAGGATTTTCTTGAGTCCAAGCCTCTTCATACATCACCTTCGGAACATTTTGATAATCATATCCAACAGGATAAGGATAGGCATTGTCATATCCTCCTACATATGGACGGTGGGTGAATTGAAAAAATAATCCTATTTCAAATCCCTTATAGTTAATAGTATTTCCGATACCTCCATAGAATCTTGCATCTTCGTCGTTAACAAACGTTCTGTCGGCACTACTTACTCTGCCATCGTCATTAACATCAACAAATTGCGGTACGCCAGTTGCGGGATCAATCTTATCAAACTTATATACATAGTGAATAGATAATGGACTGCCAATTTGGTATGATGTATCGTATGACGACCCGGATAATCCAGGAAACTCCAATAAGGTATTCTTTGGAATAGTTATATTAAAATCTGTTGTCCATTTAAAATTCTTAGTGCGAATATTAACACTATTAATAGTTAACTCAAAACCCTTATTCTCAATAAGTGCATCCAAGTTGGCTTGATATGAATTAAAACCTGTTTGATATGGAAGAGGATAGGAAACAAGCTGATTTGATGAACGATTTATATAATATGCGGCCTCAAAATAAAGCGAGTTATCAAATAATGAAACCTCAAGGCCAACCTCAAACTTACGATTTGTTTCCCATACGTAATTTGTGTTACCAATACTTGCAGGACTAAAGGCTAAGTCTCCCTCATAAGTCATTTGATGTGCAGAACCCTGAAACCATATATTAGTTGTTTCGTATGTCGTAAGATAGCCATAATCACCAATCTGATCATTACCGGTAACGCCATAACTACTACGTAGCTTTCCGAAAGATAACCACTCCAGATTAGATGCAAATTTTTCTTTTGAGAAAACCCAACCACCTGCGATACTCCAGAAGTTACCAAAATTATTTCCTGGGGAGAAACGAGATGAGCCATCACGTCGGAATACTCCATTAAGGATATATTTATCTTTATAGTCAAGACCAGATCTTATAAATAGAGAGGTAAAACGATATTGATTACTTGAGGTATACGTATCACTAACCTCTCGTGCAGATGTTGCGCTATCCATCATTGATACAGAAGGGAAATCCAGAAGATCAAAACCTTTACCACTGTTTTCCAACGATTGAATCGTTGCACCTGCGAGGATATTTAAATATAATTTATCTATTAAATTCTTCTTAAAAATCAATTGAGGTTCAACATTATATTGCTCACGATAGTCATCATTTATAATATTGTAATTTTCATATCCATAATCACGATAAGGGTTCAATCCTCCAGTTAACACCTTATCTGATTGACGAGTTATCACAGTGCTATATCCCGCATGCATTTTAAATGTGAAATACTTAGCAAAATCATACTCCAAGTTCATTGATGCGATAAATGATGCCATTGTTGTTGTTCCCACATCTAAAAGATTAGATAGTGGAGCATCAAAATATTCATCATCGGGAATCCAATATATACTACCATCATCATTACGTGCAGGCATATTTGGAGCACTATTAAGATAACTATTAGGTGATGATCCTGTGCTTTTTGTATTTAGCACATTATAATTAACATTACCATCAACACGAAAACGCCCGTCTTTAGACCTATGATTAACTCCTAACTTACCGTTTACTTTAAGAAATTTATCATTTTCTGCACCAAAAGCTACGGATGTTGAATTACTTACACCTGCTG